>JAFWBF010000186.1 GCA_017507285.1 Bacteroidales bacterium
ATCTTCCCCGATAGCTTAATATCACCGCTACAGAAAAAATGCGATACATAAGTATATGGCTGTTTCGGGCCCTGCGGTTCGACACTCGCAAGTGTGCGGTTTACGGGTCAAAACTATGGGAGTTACGGGTCAAAACTATGGCACTTTTGGGTCGTAAACCGCATGGTTTCTATCCCGAAGTGTGGCAAGCAAAAAAGCCGAAGCAATATGTGTATTGCTTCGGCTTGGTTATGTAGAATTATATAAGCGTTACTATTGAACTATCAAAGTTTTGCTATCCAACACTTCGCCGGTGGCGGATACAAGGCGAACGCTATCTGGCCTGCCACTAGGTTTTGAACATTCAAAGTATGGGTTGTGGCCGACACATCTATGGCAGAGCTGTAGACTGCCAAGCCCGAACTGTTGGTTACCACTATGCTGGCAGCCGATACACCGTTGGTTAAATTGTAGGTTACTACCGCATGTCCGCTTGTGGGGTTTGACGAAATGCCTACTAACTTTTTCATGATTATTCATTTATATATGATACATTTAGTGCTATTTGATTTGTTATTTTCGGATAAACTCCCCAATAGAATACTTCAGTTAACGCACTATAACCTTCTGCTCCTTTAAGAATGTTAACATTCATTGCATACAATTGACCATCGTATAGCAAGTCTATCGATGAAACCTCACAATTCGTATGCGGTGCAAGTATGTATCCCCATACAATCGAATAGTATTTTAAAATGTCTAAGTCAATTCCATTAGCTCCTAATTGCAATAATTCCGTGGCAGTATTTATAACGTAAACTGTATCTGATTGATAGTTTACGATATTTGGGTTCTCTATTGAAAATAAATTATTCAATAGTTGCACACTTGAAGAATCCATGACAATTGGATCTACAGGGTTTTGAGCAGTATCTTTTATTGTAGGGAGATTGCTCTGTTCTTCTTTTTCGCAGCTGCTAATGCTTAGCATTCCTACAGCTACTAACGCCAATAAGGCGGTTTTTAAAATTATTCTTTTCATTTTGCACCTCCTTCCCTTCTAAAATTATATTCACCACTTGGACATTCTCCACAAGCTAATATTCCTCCCAAAAAAGAGATTTTAATCTCGTTTTCTGAAAAGACAGTAACAGAATCTTCTTTAACTCCATTGATGTATAAATAGTCGCCACTATATCCATACGGAGAATTCAAACTGTCGAATATTGATTCCTGTCCTGTGGAATTTATACCCATAACAGTACCATCTTTGAAATGAAGCTGTAGGGTTCCTGTTTGTGTGTATCGGTCATCTGTGCAATTCCATACACCGGAAAGAAAACCATTCGAATTTTTAGTTGTTATTTTATCTTCTTTCTCTTTTTCGCAGCTGCTAATGCTTAGCATTCCTACAGCTACTAACGCCAATAAGGCTATTTTTACTGCGTAATGTTTCATATTCCGATATTTTTTAAATTGATAATATGCATCCCTTTATCCAAATCGGTAATATACGCATTATTTATACCGCTTGGACTATTAGTGATATTTATTTAGTAAGTATTATAAGTTGTTGCCAAAGAGGATGCTGATAAACTTCGGGCAACAATCGTTATCAATACCTACTATCGCCCTACAGCAACGAAACGTGAAAGTGCCGTTGCCGCAGGGCAACATTCATCAAAGTTGTTTTTACCCAAAAACCATATACTTAACAGTGGCAGTATATGCAGGTTAATAACTGCCTGCTGCATATTATCAATAAAGTATTTTGTATGGTATACTATTGTTTGTAAAAACTGTAGTATTTTTTCTATTATATTTCCTCGCCCCAACCGCTTAATAAGCAGATTTGCAACGCAAAGCACACCGCAACCAATGCCAAAATTTAGCATTCGTCCCATTGCCGGCAACAATAGGAATGGTATTGGTATGTCCTTTTTTGTTGTCATAACTTCTTTACTTTTGAAAGTGCAAAGATACACATTTATTTTTAATTACCAAACACTTATTGTAAGTTTTTTTTCGAATCTGTAAATTCCACCGCCAAACCGCTTTCCGAAATTCCTTGCTGTGGGTTTATATTTATAGAGAAACACCTTCCGAGATTCAATGTTTCTCACATGAGATTCATTCTTTCTCACGTGAGATTCAATGCTTCTCACGTGAGATTCATTCTTTCTCAAAAGCATCTTCCCCGACAACTTAATATCACCACCACAGAATATTGCTGTGTATTTCAAGAATTATCTTCCTCAACTTCATACTCTATTATGCTTAAAGGCTTAAGACAAGATGGTACGACACATGGGTTCCCAACGCCGTTGGGGAACCTTCCCAACGGCGTTGGGGATACCTCCCAAGGGCGTTGGGAATACCTCCCAAGGGCGTTGGGATACCTCCCCAAGGGCGTTGGGATACCTCCCCAAGGGCGTTGGGATACCTCCCCAAGGGCGTTGGGGAACCATGATTCTAACGTAAACGTATCATCATGTTAAGCATCTTATCTCAAGGGGTTAAGCA
>JAFWBF010000187.1 GCA_017507285.1 Bacteroidales bacterium
ATGTTCCCTTCTAGGGTCTTCTATTTTATTTATTATTATTGATATATCCATTTTTTCTCAATTAGTTTATAACTAACGAGATTTTATTTATTTTATTCTATAAAAATTTGAAATGGTGCGTTTGCCCTGAACCTTGGAGGGTTCCCTGAAGAACCTTGGAGGGTTCTCTGAAGAACCTTGGAGGGTTCTCTGAAGAACCTTGGAGGGTTCTCTGAAGAACCTTGGAGGGTTCTCTGAAGAACCTTGGAGGGTCAAAAAACAGATATAAGAACCAAAGCCGAAGGTGGCTGCCTTATAAGCTGGTTATTAAAGCATTTATACAAAAAAAAGGTAGAACCCCGTTGTGGATTCCACCTTTTGTTGTTTCAGTCTCATTTGAAACGCCGCTGCAAAGCATCTGCACTTTTGATATACATCATTAAAAAATCAATCATTATCTTTATCCACACCGCTATACAGGCAACACCTTTGAGGCAATATGGATTGACAATGCTTTCGCGAAAATCCTTTGGGAAAATATCGGTTGGCGATAGCGATGTAAAAATAAATGCTAATGCAAACAATAGGCAGTTTATCCAATTTTTTTGTGCAAACATAAACCATATTGATACTCCTGCCATTGCTATTATAAAAGTGGGCGACTCTGCTTTATGGTTGAATATAACAATCCAAATAAGCAACGAAGCAAGGATATTTATTCGGAAATAGGTGTTGGAATACTGTTTGATAATCAAAAAAGGCAGCATGAAAACCGAAGCACCTATGGCCACGATTGCAAGTTTATTTCCATCCCATCCAAACCACGAGTTTAACCACCCCAACACCGAATAGCCGTATGAAGCACTATGGTCGTTGCCAAGCATATTAAGAAAACTAGATAGCAGGTAGCTGTATTGTTCCCACCCAACCACCAACAATGGCACTACAAATAAAATCACGGCCCATAACAGCGAGTATAGCGCAGAGCGAAGCTTGTTTGGGTACAACAAAAATAGTGCAAAGCCTACTATGCCAAATAGTTTGATGTACGACGAGACCACGATACATAATGTAGCCCAAAGATATTTTTTGTTTTCCAACAGCCCAAAACAAAGTATGGTCAATCCTGCAATAAGGGCATTGGATTGAGAGTTTTGTATCGATGTAATCATCTCAATGGCACATATCAGTAGTATCATTCCTTTTTTATAGTTGCCTATTTGTGGCAGATAGTAAACTGATAGCACAAGGACAAGCACATTGAGCAGGTTCCACAAGTTGAGCCCAAGCCAATCGGGCAATGAAGCAAACAAGCCAAAGAATGCAGCAAATGTGGGAGTGTATTTAAATAAATCCCAATGTTCATCAAGGTAGAGGGTGTACAAGTCTTTTCCACCTTGCAGATGATTGAAGGAATGCTTGAAAATGACGTAATTGTTGTAATGGGTTTGTACATACTCCTCACCCTCGTATGTGTAATGTTTAGGGCTACGCAGCAATGATTGGGTGCTTGCTATTACCGAAAATAGTGTAAACAAAGTAATGATTACCCATGGTTTGGCAATAATTTGTTGTATTTTGTTCATGTATATATTAATATGTTGTTGTTCAAAGATGTTTCGACACTATAAAACAAAAAGTCCCAAAAATATCATTATATTTGAGGGAACTTATTGTTTTACACTATTATAATTATATCAATTAATCTCTTCTACCCAAATATATAAATATGTAGTAAACAAGAGTGGCCAGCGATGTTAGGGCAGCAATGAAATAAGTGTAAGCAGCCCAACGCAAAGCATCTTCGGCATATTTTTGTGTTGTTGGGGTTGTAACATTATGAGTGTTTAACCAAACCAACGCACGCTTTGAGGCATTGACTTCGACCGGCAGAGTGATGATGCTGAAAAGAGTGGTCATTGCAAACAAGCATATTCCAATAAGCAGCAGGTTGGGGAAAGTATTGACAAGGAGAATTCCTGCCAATAATACCCACTGAACCCAATGAGAGGCAAAACTTACGATAGGCACTAACGATGAACGCATTTGCAACCATGAATAAGCTGTGCTATGCTGTACGGCATGGCCTGTTTCGTGAGCAGCAACGGCAGCCGCAGCTATACTATTGCCGTAATAAACGTCTTCGCTAAGGTTGATTGTTTTGTTGGTAGGGTTGTAGTGGTCTGTAAGAGTTCCTTTGACCGATACTACTTGAACATCGTATATATCATTGTCATGAAGCATTTTTTCGGCTATATCTTTGCCTGTCATACCATAATTCATCGGTATTTTGGAATATTTCTTGAATTTCGATTCCAATCGATTGCTAATTAGATAACTCAGTAGAGCAAAAGCTCCAAATAAAATCCAAATACTCATTACTTTATCTTATTTTGTTTTACGTTGTTTAATGCACTTGTGGGAAAATAACGAATCTGAAATAGAAAAATTGTCTATTTGTTGCATATTATTTCCCTTCTTCAGATTTACTGTTTGTTTTTGAGGTGTATTTAATTCAAATGATAAGTTCGATAATATCACGGATGAATTAAATTTATACCCTATTGTCAATACTTTCACAGTAGGGTATAACAATCGTGATGATATATTGTCAATTTTCAGACAATATATCCCTTCAAAATTTCCTCGTGATCTGGATTCAACTACTACGTGATGTAGATAAATCTACCTCGTGATGTAAATTTTAGTTCCTTGTTTGCTACATTGTTTTTTTGATTTGTATATCCTGGCATTTATCATGCAAAGCTAACTATTGAAGAATTTCTTTAAACGATAGATTTCAACTGTTTTAACTATATATTTTCGAATGTAAAATCTGCAAAAACATTATGACAAAATAAATATTTCCGATTACGAAATAAATTTTGTATCTTTGTACGTTTTTATATGCAAAGTTTATTGCATTAAATGTAGATATAAGTAACATTAAATTAATAAGATAATAAAATAGATAGATGGCTAATTTTTTGTCGAAAATATTTGGGAATAAGTCGCAACGCGACTTAAAAGAGGTAATGCCTTTCGTTAACGAGGCAAAAGTTGTGTACGAGACAATAAAAACCTTGTCAAACGATGACCTTAGAGCTAAAACAATAGAATTTAGAGCAGAGATACGCAGTGCTATAGAAAAAGAAGAAACCGAATTGCAAGAATTGCGTGCTCGTATAGAGAATGAATACGATATGCCTGTAGAGGAAAAAGAAAATATCTATAAGCGTATCGAAGTATTAGAAAAAACATCATACGAAAAAACACAGACAGTACTTAACAAGATATTGCCGGAAGCGTTTGCAGTGGTGAAAGAAACGGCACGCCGTTTTGCCGAAAACGAAGAAGTAGAGGTAACGGCCAATGACCACGACCGCAATCTTTCGGCTGTACGAGACAGCGTTACCATACGTGGCGATAAAGCCTATTACAAAAACACTTGGTCGGCAGGTGGCAACGCCATTAAATGGGATATGGTGCATTATGATGTGCAGCTTATAGGTGGTATAGTGTTGCACAATGGCAAGATTGCCGAAATGGCTACCGGTGAAGGTAAAACCCTTGTGGCTACATTGCCTGTATACCTCAACGCTTTGCCGGGAAAGGGAGTTCATGTGGTTACAGTGAATGATTATTTGGCAAAACGTGACTCCGAATGGATGGGAATGCTGTTTGAATTTCATGGATTGAAAGTGGATTGTATAGATAAATACGAACCGCACTCGGAAGGACGTAAAAATGCTTATTTGGCTGATATTACCTACGGTACCAATAACGAATTTGGTTTCGACTATTTGCGTGATAATATGTCGCGCAATCCTGATGAGTTAGTTCAACGTCCTCATAACTTTGCTATTGTCGATGAGGTAGATAGTGTGCTTATCGACGATGCTCGTACTCCTCTTATCATTTCCGGTCCTACTCCAAAAGGCGATGTGCAAGAGTTTGACCGTTTTAAACCTATAATAGAAAAGATATACAATGCTCAACGCATGTTGGTAACTCAGATATTGGCCGATGCAAAACGTCTTCTTACTTCCGGTAAACCCGAAGATGAGAAAAAAGGTGGCGAATTGTTGTTGAGAGCTCATCGGGGATTGCCTAAAAACAAAGCCTTGATTAAGTTTTTGAGCGAGCAAGGTATGAAGGCAATATTGATGAAGACAGAAAACTTCTACATGCAAGAGCAAAACAAGAATATGTATATCATCGACGACGAACTTTATTTTGTTATTGATGAAAAACAACATACTATTGATTTGACCGACAAGGGTATCAACTTCCTAAGTTCGCTTGGCGAAAATCCGAAGTTCTATCAATTGCCCGATGTCGGTTCTCAGATTGCCGAGTTGGAAAAAGAAAATCTTTCGCAAGAAGAAAAGTTGCAACGTAAAGATGAGATATTGAAAGATTTTTCGATACAATCGGACCGAGTACACACTGTAAACCAATTATTGAAAGCTTATACTTTGTTTGAAAAAGACGTTGAATACGTTGTTATGGACAACAAAGTGAAGATTGTAGACGAACAAACCGGTCGTATAATGGAAGGTCGTCGTTATTCTGACGGACTTCACCAAGCTATCGAAGCCAAAGAAGCCGTAAAAGTTGAGGCGGCTACTCAAACATACGCCACTATTACTTTGCAAAACTACTTCCGTATGTACAAAAAGTTGGCCGGCATGACAGGTACTGCCGAAACCGAAGCCGGCGAATTTTGGAATATATATAAATTGGATGTTGTGGTTATTCCTACCAATCGTCCTGTTGTACGTAAAGATTTGGAGGATATGGTGTACAAAACCAAACGTGAAAAATATCAAGCTGTTATCAACGAGATAGAACGCTTGCGAAACGAAGGTCGTCCGGTATTGGTAGGTACCACATCGGTTGAGGTTTCGGAGTTGTTAAGCAAAATGCTTACAATGCGAAAGATAAAGCATAATGTACTTAATGCCAAATTGCATAAAAAAGAAGCCGACATTGTGGCCGAAGCCGGATATGCAGGAACTGTTACTATTGCTACCAATATGGCTGGTCGTGGTACCGACATCAAGTTGAAAGATGGAGTGAAGGATGCCGGTGGTTTGGCTATCATAGGTACCGAGCGTCACGAGTCGCGTCGTGTAGACCGCCAGTTGCGTGGTCGTGCAGGACGTCAGGGAGACCCGGGTAGTTCTTTATTCTTTATATCGCTCGAAGATAACCTTATGCGTTTGTTTGGTTCAGAACGTATTGCCAATGTGATGGACCGTATGGGATTGCAAGAAGGAGAAGTGATACAGCACTCTATGATTACAAAATCTATCGAGCGTGCTCAAAAGAAAGTGGAAGAAAACAACTTTGGTATTCGTAAACGTTTGCTGGAATACGACGACGTGATGAACAACCAACGTACCGTTATCTACAACAAGCGTCGCAATGCTTTGTATGGCGACCGCCTATCGATAGATATTTCCAATATGTTTTATGACACTTGCGAAGGTATATACGAACAAGCATACGCCGATAGAGATTACGAAAGTTTCAAAATGGAGATGTTGCGTGTGTTTGGAATGGAAATGCCATTTACCGAAAAAGAATTGTTCGATGGTCGCAAAAACGGAATAGTGGATAAGATATACGAAATAGTGTATAATTCCTACAAGGATCGTATGGCACGTTTGGCCGAAATGGCGTTCCCATTTATCAAGAATGTGTACGAAAACACTCGTTACGAAAATGTGGCATTCCCCATTACCGATGGCAAAAAGACCATAAACATCGTTGCTCCCGTAAAGAAATCATACGAAAACAAAGGTCGAGAGATAGGACTTTCTATCGAAAAAAATATCACCCTTGCCATCATTGATAACGAATGGAAAGAACATTTGCGTGAATTGGACGACCTTAAACAGTCGGTACAAAATGCTACTTACGAACAAAAAGACCCGCTGTTGATTTACAAATTCGAGTCGTTCAACTTGTTTGAAAAGATGCTTTTGACCATCAATCGCGAAATATCGTCGTTCTTGAGCCGTGCTTCGTTGCCGGTAAACCAAGACGAGAATGTGCGTGAAGCCAAAATGCCTACCAGCGACAATCGCAATCTTAAAACTTCGCGTGAAGAAAGAGTGTCGGCACAACGTACCGGAGAACGCGAAAAGCCACAACCCATACATGTAGAAAAGAAAGTGGGACGAAATGACCCATGCCCTTGCGGAAGTGGTAAGAAATACAAAAACTGTCATGGAAAATTAGATAATCAATCAGAATAATAATTATTTAAACAAAGATTATATCATGAAAAAAATAACCAAATCATTGGCAGTAGGACTGCTAACAATTTCGATGGCTTTGGCCGGCACTGCCGAAGCATGTACCAATTTTTTGGTAACAAAAGGAGCCAGCAAAGATGGTTCTACATTTATTACATACGCTGCTGATTCGCACACACTCTATGGCGAATTGTATTACCGCAAAGCTGCCACATTCCCAAAAGGAACAATGTTTACCGTTATTGATTGGGATTCGGGTCGCCCTCTTGGACAGATAGAACAAGTGGAACACACCTACTCGGTAGTAGGAAACATGAACGAACACCAATTGGCTATAAGCGAAACTACTTACGGAGGTCGTCCTGAACTAGAAGGACAAGGCGTTATAGACTATGGCAGCCTTATCTACATCACCCTTCAACGTGCCAAGAATGCTCGAGAAGC
>JAFWBF010000188.1 GCA_017507285.1 Bacteroidales bacterium
CCCTCGGGCAGGCAACTCTGAAAGGTGCCGAATACTGCCTTGGTGCGGAAGCTGGTTAAGTTCTATTTTTATGTTCCGTTCCTTGGCTAAAGCACCTTTTTTTATTGCTCTAGTTTCTTTATTTTGTTTTGTGCTTTGTCTTATTTCATTTAAACGAGTTTACTTATTTTAAACTCTACCGCCCTCACGCTAAGGAGGGTGCATGCTTGCCAACAAGTTTTGGCGACTGCTTTTACCTCTCATCACCTACTCTCTTTCCAAAAGGTTTGCATCCATAGTGCGGCTTCCGCCTTTGGTGGCTGTGCCGGTGTAAAGACCTGTACCTTCATCAAACGAATATGTCACAGTATAACCTTTAAGCTGCATTTCTACAGCCCATCCTATCATCTCTGTTTCACTCGAAGTTTTAAAGGTATGTTTGTCATTTGCTTCGGGTGCTAAACTTGGATTGTCACTTCCTTTTATGGTTATTACATAACCTTGACGAGTAAGTTCTAGAAGATATGAAATGTAATTTTGCATTTCTTCCAATGATGTGAATTCCATTTGATATTCCACACCATCTATCCAGTAAGTGAGAGTATGGCTTGTATGAGCCTTTTCTTTAAGGCTCATTTCATGAGATGGTACCATCTCATTCGAAAATTCTTCTTTTTGGCACGATGCCATTGTGCCGGCCAGTGCTGCGGTTAACAGCACTGTTTTCATTGTTCTTTTATTCATCTTATGTATATTTGTATTTATTTATCTTTTACATTATCAACTGACGGAAACTTCTTGCGATCTTTTAACGTACTTACGAGAAAAGTCTCCACAATAATAGCCCTTTCTTTTGTATCAATATCGTGAAAAATTACTATTGTTCCCATATTATAATTGTATGCCAATTTTGCAATGTCTTTGAAATCTTCATCGGTTTTTATTTCTCCAAATCTTTTCTTCACGTCATCTTTACGCACATAGTATGTGTAAAGCGAATATTTTTCTTCCTTTCCAAAACGATTATATACCTCTTCTTTATCCAAACCCAGATTGAATTCCTCTACCAGATAATATACAGCTTCTTTTGTTTTTGGTTCCAGCATTGTAATATCCACTTTCACATTTTCGTCTACCGGGAAGTCCATTATGCATACCACTCTTACATCGGTCAGGTGTTTGTATTGGTTGTAGAGGGCGGTTTGGCAATAGGCGTTTTGGGTTGCTGCCATTGCCACTATGGTTATTATCAATATCAGTATTTTTCGTTTCATATTCTAATTATTAATTATGCTATTTTTATTTCATATAAACGTTTGTATACGGCCGAAACGGCTTCTAATGCATCGCATCCATCGTTGCAAAACACGCCTTGGCGTTCCAGCTTTGCCACATATAACGCCGGCATTACCTCGGCTTTTGCAACAAGGTAAGAGTCATCCGAAGTGTGGTTTAGAAACTTTAGATCCACAAAGTGCATTGTTGCACATACTACCACAGCGTATAGCAGTATGGCGGCTACCGCCCTATGGTGGTAATGGTCGAAAATGTTGCGGACCTGCCTCCGGTGCTTGGTGGCTTTGGCAGCCTTGGATGGCAGATGGCTGTCCACAAAGGCGGCAAAGTCCCTGCTATGCCTATTGCAGTAGCGTTGGGCACCCATGGTGCGCAGCAATATGGCATCGGCCCGCCAGCGGGCAGGCACATCGGCGGTATTCATAAAATAGCTGAACAGCCTGTCCTCCTCGGCCTGTTCGATAGTGCCATCATAGAACTTTTCCAGCAGTGTTTCAATCTCTTGTTCTTTATTCATATATAATATCCTTCCTTTTCTAATTCTACTTCTATATATTTTTTCATTTTCCTATGAGCCTCCCTCAGGATGTTTCTTACCGTGGATTCGGAAACATCAATCTTCGAGGCTATCTCGGCTGCCGACATTTCGAGCAAATCGTACATCACCACAACGTCCTGCTCTCGTGGCTGCAAAAGTTTCGAACTTTTATTTACCACCATTGTTTTTGTTTCGGTGGCCCAAGCCTCGTCGACATCGTAGGCCAAATCTTTTTCGTTCGTTGCCTTGAGGGGCACTGTGGCCTTCGCCTTTCGTTTGCTATCGGCAATGGTGTTGTACAACACCCCAAATATATATGCCTCTATATCATTGACGTTTTGCAACCTGTCAACATTTTCCAATAGCTTAACAACAGTATCTTGCACAATATCCCTTGCCGTTTCGCTATTGCAAACAGCCTTATTTGCGGCTGCAAACATATCGCACCACAATCGTATGAGAGAATCCCGAAGGCGTGTTTCGATACTATCGTCCATAATATTCATGTTTTACTATATAGTCGCAAAAAACATCAAAATCCGCAACTATTTAACATTAAAATATAGTTATAATACCTTCAAAGCGCTGCAATACAGCACAATCTTTTTACAACCGTCTATAGCCGTAAATAACATTAGTCTTAAGATATGTTACAGTGCGTTGTCTTAAAAATCAAAGTCCACAAGATTTCGGAGTTTTGGTTGGGGCTATTAGGAGTTATGAGTTTTTGTTATGATACTGCCGGGGGGCTTTGGCCCGGCGGCAGTATCATAGTATTGCCATAGTGCAGTCTCGAACAAAAAAAACGTACTGCAAAAAATATATGGCAACTTCTAAAAATTCCACGTTTTAGTAAATTAGAAGAATTCTTCTTTAAACTTTTGCGTGCTTTACGTTGTTGACTTCGTCGATGTTGCTATCGCTCGAAAGAGCTAATGCTAAGGCATTGCTCTTTACTCGCTTAATCGCAACGTTGCCGAAATCTTTCTATTTCTTTTTCAATCGCATAGCCCGCTATGCTCAATCAAAAGAAAGTAGAAATCTTTCTAGCAAAATTCCGTAAATCACTTGCAAAGCAATTTTTAGAAATTGCCATATTTGTAGTTAGTCCAACCCTTAAACATTAAGCATTAAGCATTAAACATTAATCATTAATTATTAACCATACATTTCATTATTGCAGTTCCTTCGGCAGTGGTAGCTCTAAGGATGTATGTGCCGGGTTTTATACCGCTTAGGTCTAAGATGTATTTATGTTCAAACACAGCCACTGTTCGCCCCATTATGTCCATCACTTCCACCCTTTTGATGTCGGTACGGCTGAATGTGATTATTCCCGACGTTGGGTTTGGATAGAAGTGGAGGTCTATCTCCTCCGGGCGTTCTATTGGTAAGCCAATTTCGAATATGGCCGTAAAGGCAGTATCGCTGCTTATGTTTATTGTTCTTGGGTTGTCCACAACGCCATCGGTCCACCTTACAAAATGTCTATATTCGGCAGGTATGGCCTCTATTTGCGATGAAGCGCAGTTGTAAACGACCTTGCCATAGGCACTATTGTTGGCTAGCAACGTCAGCTTGTATTCCACAGGTCGCTCCTCGATATTGGCAAAGTAGGCCCAAAAGTCGGCGGTGGTGTATGCCTCGAGGCTACCGCATGGGATATACAAAGGCACCCTTACGGACGAAGTCCAAGCCCAAGTGGTGCTATCGATAGCAGGCGGTGTTTGGGCCTTGGACGTAATATGCTTTATGGCGGAGCAACCCATAAAAGCCCACGCCCCTATGGTTTGGACCGACGAAGGCAGCGATATTTCGGGTATAGAGCTGCAGTTGGCAAAGGCGTGTTCGCCTATATGTTTGAGCGAATGGCCACCGAGCACCAGCGAATCCAACCTTTGGCATTCGGCAAAGGCACCATCGCCAATGGTTTCGACCGATATTCCCACCACTACCGAATCTAACGAAGAGCAGTAGCCGAAAGCCCAATTGCCTATGGCAAGGGTGCTGTTTGGTATAAGAGCTTTGGCAAGGTTTCGGCAGTTGCTGAAAGCATAATTACCTATGCTTATGAGCGATTGGCCGAAGGTGGCAGAGCTAAGAGTGTCGCAATGAGAGAAAGCAAAGTCGCCTATATTGGCCACACTGTTGGGCAAAACTATCTCTTCCAAAGCAGAGCAAAGAGCAAAAGCCGACTTGTTGATGGCAGTTATAGAGTTGCCCAAACTGATGTTTTTTAGCGATGAGCATCCCATAAATGCGGCCTCGCCAATGGAGCAAGCCGCATTGGCGATGGTGGCAGTGGCCAGTTTGCCACATTGGTAGAAGGCACAGCTATCTATAACCACAACGCTGCCGGGTATGGTTAGCGACGACAAGCCGGTGTTTTCAAAAGCATGATGGCCTATATGTTCTATACCCTCGGGCAGGGTTATAGCCTCTAACGACGAGGTATTGGCAAAAGCATAGTTGCCTATACGGGCAGTGGAACCCTCTATAGCTACCGAGGTTATGTAGGAGCTTTCGAAAGCATGGTCGGGTATAAGCACAGAGTCGGCAAAGACAACGTTGCGAAGTGCCATAGAGTTGTAGAACGGATGGTAGTTGGACGAAGGGTAGGAGGTTACATTCCTTGCGTTCCAATACACGGTGGTTAGGTTGGGGCAGCTGCCAAAGGCCAAAATACCAATGGAGGTTATGCCCTTGGGCAAGGTTACGGAAAAGAGCATATCTTTCTGATAAAAGGCGGCATCGGCTATAGCTACAACTTTGTAAACCGTACTGTCGTACACCACGGTGTCGGGCACAACAAGATGGCCGGTGCTATCGATACCGCCGCAAAGTTGGGCAGTATAAGGGGCTACGTTCGACACAATGTCGTAGTACATTATGCGTCCCGGAGCGGTGGAATCCATAAAATCGTAAAACCCTTCGGGCATTTGTGCACGGCCTACCAGCGAGGCAAACAACAGGCATACTATGGCTATATTACGGCTTATGCTTTTCATGACAATATAGTTATTTATATGTTTATAATTTTTATTTTATATATATATTAGTTTGTTTTTCAATAGCATAACAAATACTGCAAGCACCGTTATGCAGTACAAAGATACTCTTTTATCCTAATTTGTACAAGGTTGTGGATTATTTTTTTGTATTTTTCTGCTGCGGCATCACACATGCATGGGGTTTTGTTGCAGTGCCGGACAACGATAATACGATGACGAAAGGGACGTTTTTTTAGGGTGTTTTGGAGCAGAAGAGTAGTATTTGCCTACCACAACAGCAATGTTAAACGACAGAGCACAACTGTTAATCGACGCTGCAACCATGGGGTTTTAACTATACATCTATGGGGTTTTTGGACCAAAAGTGCCATGGTTTTGGAGCGTAAGTGTGGGGTTTTGGAAGGCCAAGTCGGGTTGTTTTGGTAGCTAAATGGGGTAGTAGACGATGCCGAACAGCCTACTTTTGTCTCCCAACTGCCGCAAAAGACAAAACCGGATATTTCAACCAATTTATATCATTCACATAATCAACAATATGCAACCATAACCTTTCTACAGCAAAATATTCGGCCTGCAGCTTGCTCCAAAAGGTTTTTATACTGTTTTTGGCGTTAAACGGGATAGTTTTAATATATATTAATTTAGCAAACAATAAGCATGATTTTTAATATTTAAACACACGGTATTGCGGGGTGGCAATAAGGGTATAGAGATGGAGGAATGCAGAATAAGCTATGAATTGTGGAGTAATTATTGTATCTTTGTAGACTGATAGAAATATGCGTTATACATCGTAACAGTTTGAAATTAAACCAAAACGACATAAAACATCAATATGATAAACAAAATAAAACGGCTGTCGAAAGCCTACTACGACGAGATAATTGAAAGCAGGCGTTACCTTCATAGCCACCCCGAATTATCGCAACAAGAATTTGGCACCATGGCTTATGTGGCCGACAAGTTGCGTTCGTTTGGCTTAAAGCCCCATAGTGGCATAGGCAAAACCGGAGTGATGGCCATGGTGGAAGGTCGCAACCCCAATAGCTACTGCGTGGCTCTGCGTGCCGACTACGATGCTTTGCCCATAAAAGAGTGTACCGGCTTGCCATTCAGTTCAGAAACAGACGGCGTTATGCACGCCTGCGGACACGATATGCACACGGCCTCGTTATTAGGTTGTGCCAAGATATTGACTACACTTCGCCACGAGTTCGAAGGTTCAGTAATGCTTATCTTTCAACCTTCGGAAGAGATGTATCCGGGCGGAGCATATATGATGATGCAGGACGGAGTGTTTGACAAGGTGGTGCCCAACGAGATATTTGCCTTCCACTGCCTACCCGAAATGGACAGCGGAAAGATAGGGATGAAAAAAGGAAAGTACATGGCATCGACCGACGAGCTGTACCTTACCGTAAGAGGACGCGGCGGACACGGCGGCACGCCAAACCTAAACATAGACCCAATAGTGATAGCCTCGCACATAATAGTGGCCATGCAACAGATAGTGAGTCGCAATGCCGACCCTATGATGCCTACCATACTCTCGTTTGGCAAAATGATAGGCGAAGGACGCACCAACATTATTCCCGATGAGGTGAAGATAGAGGGAACGATACGCACCTTCAGCGAAGAGTGGCGGCTGGATGCCCACAAAAAGATAACCGCCATAGCACAAGGTATGGCCGAAAGCATGGGCGGAAGCTGCGACGTGTTTATCGACTTTGGATACCCCTACGTGGTAAACGACGACCAATGTACACAAAATACCTTCGACAACGGGGTGGAATACTTTGGAAAAGACAACGTGGAATGGTTGGAACAACGAATGACAGCCGAAGACTTTGCCTTCTTTGCCCAAAAGATACCGGCATGCTACTTCAGAGTGGGTACCCACATAAAGGATACACCCATCACCAACCTGCACCGCCCAAACCTAATGATAGACGAAAAATCAATAGAACATGCAATGGGCTTTATGGCATACAACACTATCAACGCATTGACAAAACAAACAAAGAAGAATAAATAATAATAATACATTAAAACAAGGATTATCATGAAAAAAGTAATCATTACACTACTGGTGGCAATACTTACGCTACCCACACTTATTGCCGACGAAGGCATGTGGATACCAATGTTGCTAAAACGCAACGAAGCCGATATGCAACAAAAGGGCATGAAAATATCGGCCGATGATATTTATAGTATAAATCAAGCCTGCCTGAAGGATGCCATTGTGCTATTCGGCGGTGGATGTACCGGCGAATTTGTGTCGGACAAAGGGTTGCTATTTACCAACCACCACTGCGGCTACTCCTACATAGCGCGTAACAGCACATTGGAACACAACTACCTTGCCAATGGCTTTTGGGCAAAATCGCTAGAAGAAGAGATACCCTGCCCGGGCCTTAGCGTAACACGCCTGGTACGCATGGACGACGTTACCACACAAGTACTTGAAGGCATAACCGACAATATGAGCGAAAGCGAACGTGCATTGGCTATAGCCACAAACATCAAAGCCATAACACAAAAAGCTACCGAAGGCACACACTACAAAGCCATAATAAAACCGTTCTACTACGGCAACCAATACTTTATGTATGTCAACGAGGTGTTTACCGACGTGCGTATGGTGGGTACACCACCATCAAACATAGGCAAATTTGGCGGCGACACCGACAACTGGATGTGGCCACGCCACACCGGCGACTTCTCGGTGTTTAGAGTTTATGCCGGCAAAGATAATAAACCGGCAGACTATTCGGCCGACAACAAACCCTACAAGCCACTGCAACACCTAACCATATCACTGAAAGGTGTGGAAGAAAACGACTTTACTTTTGTATTCGGCTACCCCGGAACCACCAACCGCTATGCCACTTCGCAAGCTGTAGACCTTGCAGCCAACGTTACCAACCCTATCCGCATAGATTTGCGTACCATACGACTAAACCACTACAACAATGCCATGAACCAAGATGCTGCTCAAAGGTTGAAATACTCATCGCGTGTGGCATCGATAGCCAACGGATGGAAAAAATGGCAGGGCGAATCGCAAGGTATAAACCGCCTAAACGGTGTGGAGAAGAAACAAGACTTTGAAAAACGATTCCAACAATGGGCTGCCGATAAGCCAATGTACAAAGATGTGCTGCCAAACATGGAAAAGAACTATGCCAAACTGAAAGACATAGAACTGAAAACAACCTACTTTGGCGAAGCAGTAATGGCTGCAGACTTCATGAACCGTGCCGCCCAGCTATACAACCTGGCCAAGATGGATGACGACTCCATGATAGCAAAAAGAGTAGAAGCCCTTATAAAAAACAACGAAAACTACTTCAAAGACTTTGACAAACACACCATAGTGGACCGCGCAATATTTATAGAAACATTTACCTATATGTGCAAGGCAGGCATTGCCGGCTTTGTGGCAAACAAGGATGTCGATGCTTCGAAAATAGAAGAAATGCTGGGCAAGGTGTACGACAAGTCTATCCTTAGTTCGGAAAAAGACATAACGAAACTGCTAAAGAACTACAAAGCCAAAGACTCCAAAAAGATACTTAAAGACCCCGCTGTGGCACTATACCGCTCGGCTGTAGATAACCTATACTCCACTGCCGACCGCCAACAGTATAAAGAACTCAAAAACGAGATAAACCGCCTATACCGCCTATACGTGAAAGGTATGATGGAAATGGATGCAAATAATGTATCTTTCCCCGATGCCAACCTTACACTGCGTGTGGCTTACGGCCATGTGAAAGGATTCCGCCCCAAAGACGGAGTGTACTACAAACCCTACACCACACTGGAAGGCATAATGGAAAAAGAAAATCCCGACATATACGACTATGTGGTAGAGCCACGCCTGAAAGAGCTGTACAACACTCGCAACTATGGCCAATATGCCAACAGCAAAGGCGAACTGCCGGTAGGTTTCATTGCCACCAACCATACCACAGGCGGCAACTCGGGCAGTCCCGTGCTTAATGCCAACGGCGAACTGATAGGTCTGAACTTCGACCGCTGTTGGGAAGGCACCATGAGCGACCTCCTGTTCGACCCCGACTACTGCCGAAACATAACCCTCGACATCCGCTACTGCCTGTTCATTATAGACAAGTATGCCGGTGCCAAAAACCTGATAGACGAACTTACCATTAAAAAATAAACAACAGAATACAAAAAAGGAAGCCTGTTCATAACACGGCTTCCTTTTTTATTACCCTTAAAAATAGAAAACAAATCATCGGCTATAGGCACGAAATAAGAAGGAAAAACAACAGCTAACAATACTTAAATCCACATCGTTTCACAATCGATTTTCCCATAGTTGCCCCTAAAAACATAAAGAATTGATTTACAAATATATCATTCCCCCCTTCTTGAGAGTGCACTCTCAGTTTGTTGAGTATGCACTCTCAAGACGCTGAGAGTGCATGCTCAAGACGCTAAGCATGCACTCTCAACAAAAGGACTCTCCAATCGCCTTCTTTCAACCATCGAAAGAGCTTTTTTTAAGGCTCAATAATTTGTGAAAACATCTTAAAAACTGAATGGATAATTATGCAGCAAATCTATCTGCTTCCAACAACCGATTTGAATTTTGTTTTCAATAAACCACCCAATAAAGGCGGTTTTTAGAACAAGTTTTTAAGCCTTTCGATAAATTCAATAATATCGTCCAAATCTTTCGGAACACAGTATCCCGTTGTAGTGCAATGGTAGTACTCGCCACCAACAACGTACTCCAACCAATAAGTAGGCCCATCGATAGAACGAAGACCATGGTCGTCAAGAGTACGGGGCACTGAACGAAAAGCATCAATAAGCAAAGCAAGGCTATCCATAACCGGCTGCGACAACTTCACTTTGTCGTCTTTCACCAATAGTGATTTGCGAGAACTTACTATTTTGTAATACAAATATCCATCTTGGATACGCCATGTATATATCCCATCCAAAGGCGAGAGCTTCTGCAAACGTACGGTGCCGTCGTTGGCCGGAGGGCAACAAATAGTCTTTTCCCTCGACTTATCGAAAATATCTTGCCTATACTCGTTATCGTTTTCATATTCCTCCCACAAAGAAAAGACATTCATTGCAGTGTCAGTCCACCAACTATTTGGCATTTCGGGCTGCGGAAGATATTTAGCTCCTTTGGGACCTTGGGGCTGCGGCCTATCAAAACCAACACCCAAATAGCAGGCCAACTGCTTCAAAGGATAGTACAAATAATACAATTCCGGATAATTGTTGTAGGCATAAAGGCAATACTTATAAGCACTATCGGCCGCACTTGACCATTTACGCCACGAAGGGAAAGGATTCATCCAATCGTTGTAATAAAAACGTGCCAACCTATAGCAATTCACCTCATCATGAAGGAAATTGTCCCAAATAGTATCATAGCCGTCTATATCTTTAGGCAATTGCTCAACCACACTATCTAGTTCCTTCCACGTAAAAACATCGTCATACCCATGTTTCACCCGCTGCTCCCTCATCACCATCGAATCGACATACATATTGCTATCCAATGTAAATATATCGGAATAATAAAGCACATCCGTTCCAATGGTATGACATTCAAAATAGCATCGCGAACCTATAGGTATATCCTCGAAATGGACAATCACTGTAGTATCAGACAAGTAACGGATAGTATCTTCGCTCTCCACCCTCATAAAGGAGGGTTCTAAAAACATAACTATAGGCTTTC
>JAFWBF010000189.1 GCA_017507285.1 Bacteroidales bacterium
ACCATATTTTATTGTGCCTTCAAATTCCTTGGCTTTTTTGTCAATGTTTTGACCTATGGCAGATATTGCCATAAGTACACTCATTAATATTGTTGTTAATGCTTTCATATTTAATTAGTTCTTAGTATAGTTAGTAGTTGTGATTAAATTTCTTAACTTACAACTACTAACTATTGTTTATTTATTACTATTGTTGTTCTATAAATATTACATATCAAGTAGTTCCACAGCTTCTTGTATCGAAGTAAATACTGCTTTTAATTCATCTTCGGGTAGTTCATTGTAGCCGGCAGGTAATAAAAATTCTGCATCGTTAAGTTTTTCTTTCTTTATTTCAACTACTTTGTATGATACGGTGCTACCGTCATCCGAAGTAACAGTAAACTCCAAAGGTAAACCTTGTAATCCCATAAGCATGATAAGGTCAAATTCGGGACCTATCTCGTTGGTATACCAAACTTCAAACCCCTTATCCACTCCTTCATCATTGAAGCTGTGGTAACGAGCTTTCTTTGCCTTCATACCGGCTATTTCTTTTTCGCCATCAATATATTCGAAATAGAAACCCTCTGTACAAGGGATTGTGAGGCTGTCAATGTCTTTTTGTTCTAATTCATTCTTTATAAGAATTTTTCCATCGCCTTCGTATGGTGAATCCCATACATCGTTGCTTTTTAGATAGCCGATGATTTGTGAAAGATCTTGCATATTGTAGATCTTACGTCCTTTTACAAGAACTTGGGCTGCTTCGGTTTTGAATAAAGCATTGTTTTCGTATATTTTCAACGATACTTCTTGGGTTTTACCGGCTGCTTCGATACTGTAACGGACAGTGCCGATAAATTTGTTTTGAGCCATAAGGCTTGTTGCAAATGCAAATATAGCTGTAAATGCAACCAATTTGAATGTTTTTTTCATAGAGTAAACATTTTATTATTAATTAAATACATTTTATTTTTATAATCATTATCATTGCAAAGATACAAAAAAGATTTTAATTGAGAGGTATAACGTTCTAAAAAAGTTTATAAGGTAGGGATTTTTCAATTTGATATTGAAAAAAACTGAAGCATTGTTTGAATAAAGGTTTCTATATTTACGATTATTTCGATTTGGAAGTTCTGAAAATAGCGAGCGAGGAAATAAAATTTGCATCACGAGGGAGTTTTATCTACATCGCGTAGTAGTTGGATTTGGATCGGGAGGGAATTTCAGCTACATCACGAGGGACTTTTTGAGATGGTATGTTGATAAAAAATGATGGTATATCATCATGCTTGTTACACCCTATCATAAACCGATTGACAGTAGGGTATGAATTGTGAACCGATTAAGAACAAATTTTGCTCCCATTGAAATATGTCGTGTGAAGCTATTTTAAGTTGCTGATAATAAATTAAAAGCCCGAACTTTTGTTCGGGCTTTTATATGATGTTTTATTTTACTTTGTAACAGCTTCTTGAGTAGCTAAAAGTAGAGGTTGGGTTGAAACCTTTTCGCCGGTAGCGTTTATCATCCATTGTTGTGGGGTTAAACGTCCGGCAGGATATATACGCATTATTTCTTCGGCAATGTTTTTGCCGGCAAGTAGTTGTTCGAGTTGGAATTCAACAATGTGTCCGAAAGGATAGTTGGGCAAATACAATGGTGCATCAATCATGTGGGAATATATGCCAAGTATTGGCGAGTCGGTTTCGCCAAGTATTGGAGCATAGTATTTGTTCCATACCTCTTTGGCTATGTTTACTACTTGGTTTTTAAGTTCTTCGGCTGTAGCACTAGGGTTGTCGTAAAGCCATCTCCATACATACATATCTACTAGTGATACTCCCATTATTTCGTAGCAACCCCAGAAGATATCCAGCGTTTTCATATATTCTTTGTCAGGGTCACTATTGGTATAGCCTAGTAATTCTAAATCACGTTTTTGAAATACAAAAGCCAAGGCTTCGGTAAAAGCTGTGGAAGGAACACCTTTCATAATGTAATAATCCACATCGTGAAGAGTAACTGTTTGTTCTACATTATGGCCAAATTCGTGTACGGCAATGTTATAACCTTTGTAATCCATTCCGTTTTCGGCAATACGAGTACGTAAGCGAGCTTTGTCGCTTTTCATTGAGGCTTCCCATGCATGGCCGGCACCGCGTGAAGGATCCACGGTTATGTATTGGCATATATTGTTGGCTTTTTCTTTGTCAAAACCAAGGTCTAACAATATTCTTGGAAGATCCTTACTTACAGCCTCTTTGTTAGGATATAACGCACGGGTTTTTGCAGTTAATTCATCTTCCGATACTGTGCCACGGCTTTTAAAACCATCGTACCATATATCAAAAGGTTCCAACTTGCGTCCAAGGCGTTGGCTGATAAGTGATGCAACATCTTTTACTTGTTCCGAAGAAATAAATTCGGTAAACATGGCTTCGATTTCTTCGAACGATAGTTCCATACTTTCGTTGAACGAACGTTCAATACAAGTTGGATAAGTAGGTGTGAATTTATCTATAGCTTGTTCGGCTTTGAAGTTGTTGAGCCAATATTGGTAGCGGGTCATTGGTTCGGTGGTAAACGATGTTTCTTTACCATCTTTATATACCTTATTTTGAGCCGGATTCCACTGATACTTTTCGTTGTTTATTACACACTCTGGTATGGTTTGGTTTACGATATGTTTCATTACGTTGTATATCATACGTTGTTTTTCCAAACCATTTTCTTTGTTGGCGTAGTTGCTCTTAAGTTCATCTCGTAGCCCCCAATGAGATATTAGTTTCATATCTTTCGGAAAGAGAGTTTCATTTTTGTCGTTAAGTAGGTTGCCCATCACTATGTTGTAGGCCGATATATAGGAGTCGGCACTAGTAAGAGCATTGGAAATGTTTTGGTTATATTCTGCAGGGATGCGAGATGTAAACACGTCGCCAAGTCTGGCGAATGCCCATTGCAGACGAGTCCAGTTTGCACCCATTTCGTTTTTTTCTTCAAGGGTGTAGAACGGGAAATTTAAGATGGTGATAAAGGCCACCTTGTTGGCAAAAAGGTCATCGGTAAGGTGAGCGTAAGGGTCGAAACTTCCAAATATTTCGTCCAATGGAGTAATGTCGGGACCCACTACGTGTAATGGTAGTTTCATATCTACACTTATTTTGTTGTAGTTGCCCCAAAGAATTTCTAAGTTTCGTTGTAATGTAGAGGCAAGGTTTGCCAAATCGTCATCGTTTGCAACGAACTGTTCGATGCAGAATTGGCTAAACTCATCTTCTGTACCATCGGTATTTTGCCAAAGTGCTGCTACTTGAGGTACAGAGCGTTCGATGCGACTGCTTTGTTCCGGATACTGTTCCGATAGTTGTTTTACAATCTTGTCGATTGTGGTTGTGCTAATGTTGCTCATACTATCTTGTGTTTTTGTGTTTTTTCTTCCACATCCTACAACTAATAGTAGGAGTGTACTCAATAAAACGGTTGTTACTTTTCTCATTTATTGTATGTTTTTATTAGTTAATAAATTCAGTTTTAGTCTCCGGCGTATGCCAAAGTGGCAACGCTTATTTTTACCGACGGAATTTTTAGAAGTTCGTTGGCACAAGCCTCCAATGTGGCACCGGTTGTTATAACATCGTCAACCAATAGGATGTGTTTGTTTTCAATTTTATTGGTATTTATAACGGAAAAATTTTCAGAAACGTTTGTCCAACGACTGAATCGGTTTTGTTTTGTTTGACTCTTTGTATATCTCGTTTTTATAAGACTGGTAGTATTTATATCTTTGTCAAAATGGTTTGTTATTCCTTTTGCTATTTCTTCGCTTTGGTTGTAACCTCTTTCTTTTTGTTTTTTTGTATGAAGTGGTACGGGAATAATGATATCAATATCATTGAAACGATTTGATTTTTTTAGTTCAAATCCTAATTGATTTCCCATAAAATGTGCCAACTTTATGTTGTTTTTATACTTGATTTCGTGCAAAATTTTCTGTACATTTCCCTTTTTTGAGAAAAATAAAAGTGATGTTGCAGCCTCTATTTGTGCTCTTCCCCATAATTTTTTTTCAACAGGGTTATTAACTGTGTCAACAAAATTTGTTAAAGGTAAATGCAAAATACATTCTGTACATATTTGATTTTCAGAATAAAGTAGTATATTTCCACAACATCTGCATGTGTGTGGAAAAAATAGTTTGAATAAATCTGTAAATATTTTTGTTCTCATATCTAGAAAAAAAAGTATCTTTGCAAAACGAATACAAAGATATAAATAATATTATAAATACACAAATCGAAAAAAAAATGAAAACGAAAAGTACAACAAAAATTGCCATGATGGTATGTGCTCTTTTCATGGGTACATGTATCTTCTTTTCTTGTTCCGATCAAGGTACAAAAGAACAGTTGGAAAAAATAGAATTTGAAAAGCAAGAGTTGCAAAAGCAATTTGATTCTATTATGTTTAACCACGAAAAAGTAAAATCGGAAAATAATCTTTATGCAGAACAATTTGCAGAAAAAGATAGCGTAATATCTGCACAAGCTGCTCGTATAAAATCTTTGTTGGCTGAATTGTCTGCAAAACAACAAGATGTAACAGCAACACCGGCATCTACACCGGCACCTGCTCCTGTTGCTACAACCAAAACTTCGAAGTTGAGAGAACAAATAAAAGAATTGCAAGCAACTTGCGATAGCTACATGAGAGAACTTGAAACTTTGAAAGCTGAAAACGAAGCATTGAAAGCTGAAAATGAACAAATGAGAGCTGCTATGGAAGAAACCAAAGAAGCAAACGAAAAGTTGGTTTCTGAAAATCAATCTCTAGAACAAAAGATTGAAAATGCAAAACGTTTGGTTACTACCGACTTGACAGCAACTCCAATGCGTAAAAAATGTGGTGGTAAAGGCTTTAAAGAAACTAAACAATCTAAGAAATTACAAACTGTAAAAATAGAAGCTCGTATATTGCAAAATGATGTTGTTGATCCGGGAACAAAAACCGTATATGCTCGTATAACAGGACCTAACAACCGTGTATTATGCAACGGAACTGCAGAAGAATTCAGTTTTGATATTGATGGTTCGCCATTGCAATACACTGCTAAACAAGATATCGAATTTGATGGCAGTGCAAGAAAAGTGGTTATCAATTGGTCAAGAAATGATAATGTAAAAGTTGTAAAAGGAAATTATCGCGTAACATTATACGCCGATGGTCAAGAAATTGGAAAAACATCTTTCAAATTGACTAGATAAGACAATGTAAATATATATGAGTAGCCAATTATAGCGATATAATTGGCTACTTTTGTTAATGATAACTTCTATATAGTATAAGGTGGATAACTTGGAGAAATACAACATACTGCGAAAAAAATACCCAACTTTTTGCTACGAATCTTTTAAATACACAATCACATCTGATGGGATGTTGATGACTTTTTGCTTTTCCATTGGTGATGATATTGTGTTTCGTCCGACTGTAACTATACCTCAGCGTAAGTTTTATCGATGGGATAATCTTGATAAATTACAGCTAGATCTTTTGGTGTTCAACATTGGAATGATAGAGCTGATAAGTTATTGGAAATGTACTTGCTCGCCTACAATAGTAGTGAAACCCTATGCATTGACCAATGGTCAAATTGCTTTTTGGAAAAAACTTTACTACAATGGTCTGTCAGAGTTTTTCTATATAAATGGTATTGATGCCACGATTGACAATTTTGTAATCATCAATGCGCTGTCAGAAAAAGTGTTGAGTAAAACTTCGTTTGATACCAACGATATTTTTATAGTACCTATAGGTGGTGGCAAAGATTCGGTAGTGACGTTGGAGCTACTTTCTCAAGCCGGTAAAGATATTTGCCCAATGATTATAAACCCTAGAGGTGCCACCTTAGAGTGTGCTGCTATAGCAGGATATGATCGAGAATCTTTCATAGAAATAAAGAGAACAATACATCCGCTATTGTTGAAACTTAATGCAGAAGGTTATTTGAATGGCCATACACCTTTCTCGGCTATGTTGGCATTTCACTCTTTGTTGGTGGCTGCCCTTACCGGACGTAAACATATAGCATTGTCCAACGAGTCCAGTGCCAATGAAAGTACTATTGTAGGAACTAATGTGAATCATCAGTACTCGAAGAGTTTGGAGTTTGAGAATGATTTTCGTAAATATGTGTCTGATTATATAACCAACGATATTAACTATTTTAGTTTTCTCAGACCTCTTAGCGAATTGCAGATAGCTATGCTCTTTGCCAAAAATGATAAATATTTCGGGGTGTTTAAGAGTTGCAATGTTGGAAGCAAGACCGATATATGGTGTGGCAGCTGTCCAAAATGTTTGTTTGCATACATCATACTCTCGCCATTTATAGAGCCGGAATTGCTAAGCGGGATATTTGGCAAACCTATGTTGGACGATCCGTCATTGCAGCTTTATTTTGATCAACTTACAGGTGTTATGCCTACAAAACCTTTCGAGTGTGTGGGTACTGTTGATGAGGTAAACACTGCTTTGGCAATGACTATAAAACGCTATTATTCTATCTCCGATCGCCCGTACTTGCTCAAGAATTATGAGCTCAAATCCTTTGCTGTTCCAATAGATACTTTGTCGCTCCACCATAATCTTTCGGCAGATTTATTGGCTTTGTTTAAGACGGAGGATGTCAGATAATAGTAGGTTTTATGCAAAATTCGTTCTATATACCGGCATCGTATATCAAACTGCAGGCTTCAAACATTGGTTTTGATGCTTGTGGAATAGCCAAAGCTGAGCAGTTGCATGATTTCAAACAGCAGTATTCGCAATGGCTATCGTTGGGTTACAATGCCGATATGCATTATATGGAGCAGAATGTAGAAAAACGTTCAAATCCTGCTTTGCTATATCCCGAAGCCCAAACGGTAATAAGTTTGGCTGTGGCTTACAAACCTTCGTTTAGACTATGCCATCCTCCGTTTGTAGCACAATATGCATACTCCGATGACTATCATAGTAAAATAAAAACGATGTTATTTCGTTTGATAAACACAATACAAGCCGACTATCCT
>JAFWBF010000190.1 GCA_017507285.1 Bacteroidales bacterium
CCAATTGATTAATATCCAAACAATTATAACTTTCATAAAAATATATAAAATTATTTTTCACACCCTAGTTTCCACCTTTTTTAGCTCTCCGAAAATATGTTTTGGATAAAATTTGATTGGTATGTCACAACAAATATTCATGCATATTTTTGACAATAGGGTATAAATGATATCATAGTATAGCGTAAACCAATTCACAATATACCATAAAATAATTGGCAATATAATGGTAAAATACCACCTTCCGAAGCATAATTTTACCCATCCAATCAAAAGCTACAATAATGTGCCAAAAAGGGAAATGAAAAAGGTGTAAAATCGCCCTCCCGAAGGCGATTTATCTACATCGTGATCCAGCCGGATTTTCATCGTGAGGGAATTTCATCTAGATCGTGATCCAATTTTGACTGTATAACAAACCATGTTTCAAAAAAAAGTAAGCTATTATTTTGCAACCCCAAAAATAAGTTTTGGAAAACACCGTTATACGACCTATAGATATATAATATTATAGTGTTATGATAGGAGTAAGAAAAATTATTTTTTGCATAATGGCCATAGCTCTAAATAGCGTTGGATATGCACAGGGCGATTCGCTATCAAAAGCCGTGGTTTCGAAATATTTGAAGCTTTTAAACTACGACAATCTTCCCGACAAAACGGTATATATGGAATCGGCAATAACCGAAAACAGTTTTCCGGGCGATACCATGTATATGAAACGATGGTTTTATGGAAACCGCTCGCGTGTAGAAATTTATCATCATGGCAAACAAACAGTTGGTTTTTGCTCCAATGGCAAAGAATTTTGGCACTATCATCCTAATAGCAACACATGGGATACCTTGGCTCTCACCTCTTACTCAGATAGTGTGAGTGGCTATCATTACCACACACCTTTGCATTCGTGGGAAGCCCGAAGCCTAGAATTTAAACAATGTTGGCCAATGAAATGGGAAGACAAAGACGTGTATCGCCTTGCTGTTGAAGACCCCGAACGGCCCATGCGTTTCTATCTTTTTGAAAAAGAATCGGGATTGCTGTTTTTTATCACTCCCACAACGCCCGAAAAGGCCAAAGCGAGAAAAAAAGTGGAATGGAAAGCCATAAACGAATACACTCCTGTAGAGAACATATTCTTATTCCCATCGGTGGAAAGCTATCAATACTTAAACTCTATAACTATTTATTTTACCAAAACACAGCTTTTGCCTTTCGACGAAAGTATATTTGAAATAGAAACAACCAAATAACATGCCCAATGTTCGACACTTCGGATGAATACTATATGAGAGAAGCACTCAAAGAAGCCCGCAAAGGTTTCTATTCCGACGAAATACCCGTGGGAGCCATAATTGTATGCAACGACCGAGTGGTAGCACGTGCCTACAACAATACCGAACAGCTCAACGACGTTACGGCACATGCCGAAATGCTTGCCTTCACGTCGGCAACTGCCACTATTGGTGGCAAATACTTACAAAACTGCACATTGTACGTAACCTTGGAGCCTTGTGTGATGTGTGCCGGAGCAGCAGCATGGACGCAAATAGGACGCATTGTATATGGTGCCTCCGACGAAAAAAGAGGATACTCAAAAATAAGTTCATCAATACTGCATCCAAAAACAAAAGTTACAAGCGGCATACTAGCCGAAGAATGCGAAACACTTCTTAAAGAGTTCTTTGCAAAAAAACGAAAATATTAAAACATAACATAGATAAAAATATTATGAAACCTACATTATTAGTTTTGGCTGCCGGTATGGGTAGCCGCTACGGCGGACTCAAACAAATGGATGGCGTAGGACCAAACGGTGAAACAATTATGGACTATTCCATTCGCGATGCCATACGTTCCGGATTTGGAAAAGTGGTATTTGTAATACGCCACAGCTTTGAAAACGAGTTTAAAGCCACCATCAATCCACAACGTTTCGACAACAAAATAGAAATGGAATACGTGTTCCAAGAATTGGACAAACTGCCCGAAGGATTTAAAGTTCCCGAAGGGAGAGAAAAGCCATGGGGCACCAACCACGCCATACTTATGGCAAAAGACGTAGTGAACGAACCATTTGCCATTATCAATGCCGACGACTTTTATGGTCAAGATGCTTTCCGCGTAATGGCCGAATACTTGCAAACCCTTGCCACTGATAGCAAAGGCGACTACTGCATGGTGGGCTACAAGTTGGAAAACACCCTGTCGGAAAACGGTTCGGTATCACGTGGGGTATGCTCTATTGACGACAACAACTACCTGGTTTCGATGACCGAACGCACCTCTATAGCACGCACCCAAAACGGCATTGAATACAAAGACTCTGATGGAAGCATGCATCCTCTTTCGGCCGATGCCACAGTATCGATGAACCTATTTGGCTTTACTCCGGACTACTTTGTGGAGTCGGAAAAGTTGTTTGTAGAGTTTTTGCAAAAATCGGGCAACGAGCTAAAATCGGAATACTACATACCTTTTGCAGTAAACACCTT
Source organism: Bacteroidales bacterium (assembly GCA_017507285.1). GTDB lineage: Bacteria > Bacteroidota > Bacteroidia > Bacteroidales > P3 > HGM05376. Next base: position 2,496 of record JAFWBF010000190.1, read on the forward strand.
CATCGACAGAGGATATGCCAAAATGCGTGTACTTAAAACCACCGCACAATGGTTTGGCGTTACCTACAAAGAAGACCGCCCTATGGTAGTAACCCGCTTGAAAGAACTTCACGACAAAGGTATCTATTAATAACCAAAATATCACAATAATTCTGTAAAAGTCTCCATACAAGACTTTTACAGAATTACTTTTAGAACTGCAACAAAAAATGGATTGGAACGAGGAACTGAAAGCATTCATACTCAACCATCGCACCGACGATCCCCTGAGCCTTGCCTTGCAACAGAAAAAATATCCACAAATGGATATGAAGTTTGTTGCACAGCAAGTAGAGGGTTATAGCATGGCAAAGGACAAAATGCCAAGCCTTGCCTTATGCGATGATTTTGTTTACCCTCCTAAACTAAATCGCGAACAATGCTCGTCCGAAGTCACAGCCATTTTCAAAGCAGAAATATACAGCCGGGGCAAAACCGTAGCCGACATAACCGGCGGACTTGGAATAGATTCCATTTTTATGTCAAAAACAGCCACAAGTGTTACCTACATCGAACAAAACAAGGAACTTCACAATATTGCCAAACACAACTTTAAGGCACTCTCGTTATCCAACATCGAATGCCACTGCACCGACGGAATAGACTTTTTAAAAGAAACCGATAAACATTTCGACCTCATCTACATCGACCCTGCACGCCGCGACAACCAGGGACGAAAAGTGTCGGCATTCGAAAACTGCACACCAAATATATTGAACAACATAGATTTACTCCTTTCCAAAGCCGATCTAGTACTTATAAAATCATCGCCAATGATAGATATATCCATGGCTTTGAGCCAACTACGAAACGTTGTTTCGACCACAGTACTCTCGGTCCGAAACGAATGTAAAGAAGTTCTCTTTCTATGCTCAGCCGAGGCAACAACCAATGCAACAACATGCCGATGCGTAAATATCCGAACCGATGGCAACATGGACGACCTAACCTTCTTAAAAGAAACGGAAAACGCCCTCGCCATCCCCTACACTGCCACTATCGGAAACTATATCTACGATCCCAACGTATCAATACTCAAAGGCGGAGCTTTCAAAACTGTGGCTCACATATATAATGTAGCTAAACTACACCGCAACACTCATTTATACACAAGTTCCGAAATCATAAAAAATTTTCCCGGACGTGTATTTAGAGTAATAAAAGAACTACGTGTTTCGGCAAAAGACATCGCTGGCGAACTACCGGGTGGCAAAGCCCACATAATTGTACGCAACTACCCCCTAAGTAGCCAAGAGTTGCAAAAGAAACTACACCTAAAAGAAGGTGGAAACCTATTTGTGATTGCCCTAACAAAATGCGACGAAAAGAAGACTTTACTCCTTTGCAGTAAAGAAGAAAAAGAATTTGAAGAAGAATAAAATAAGTTATTAATGCAGAAAAACAAAATGAGCTTCGGC
>JAFWBF010000191.1 GCA_017507285.1 Bacteroidales bacterium
GTGGAACAAGAAATATTCAGCATGGAGGAACTTATAAAACTTTTCTCGCTGGAACGTATAAGCAAATCGGGTGCCAAATTTGACGTGGAAAAAGCAAAATGGTTCAACCATAAATATCTTCAAACCAAAACTACTACCGAAATAACAGCACAATTTATGCCTATACTGGAATCGAAAGGCGTAAACACCACTGTAGAACATGCCGAGAAGGTAGTGGAGCTAACCAAAGAACGTGCCAGCTTTGTAAGCGACCTTTGGGAACAAACAGCCTACTTTTTCCAAAGACCGACAGAGTACGACCCGGCAGTAATAAAGAAACGTTGGAAAGAAGATGTGCCAACACATTTAAATAAGATAATAGAAATAATAGAAACCACGCCGTTTGAAAAACAAGTGCTTCACGATGCTGTTATAGAAGAATACATAACAGCCAACAAGCTGAACATGGGACAGATAATGAACTGCTTCCGCCTATGCCTGGTAGGAGCAGCCAAAGGTCCGGACTTGTTCGAAATAGTGATGCTTTTGGGTAAAGATGAAACACTTGCACGCATCCGCAAAGGTATAGAAACTATTAAAATGTAAAACTATAAACACAATAAAAAGATTATGTCAACAGAACAAAACATGAATGAAGAAAAATCGTGCAAACCATGCACACACAAATGTTTGATAGCACTAAACGCTGTATTGCTTGTAGGATTGATAGTATTGTACATACTATTCTTTAGCTCAAAATCATGCAACAGCAGCAACTCTCAAACCACAGTTACAGCCAATGCAGAAAACACACCGGCCTCCTCGTTATCCATCGGATATGTAGACACCGATTCTCTGATGCTTCAATACGACTACGCTATTGAGCTAAACGAAAAGTTGGACAACTACACTCGTCAAGAAAACAACTACAAAGACATGATGATGCGTTTCCAAAACGACTACAACAACTTCCTGAAAACCGGTGCTTCGCTAACCCTTACAGAACAAAAGAAGACCGAAGAATCGTTGAAAAAACGTGCCGACGAACTTGCCAAAATGGAAGAACGTTTGATGAACGAACGTACAAAATTGGAAACAGTTATACAAGTAGATCAAAAGAAAATGATTGATGCTGTATATGCATTCGTTCGCGACTACAACGCAAAACATCAACAATTCAACGTTATTCTTAAAAAATCATTCTCCGAAAGCCCCGTTCTTTACATGGATGACAACATGGACATCACCCGCGAAATAATAGACGGACTTAACGAAGAATACCGCAATGTAAAAGGAAAATAATCAAGAATAATCTCCTATATAAATAAACGGCCGAGACAAATGTTTCGGTCGTTTTTGTTATATCATGTATTGATATTCGGCAAAATCAATTTTCAAAAAGACCTCCTATCGTTCACCACAAAAACTATTCACAACAGTATCCACTGTAATAAAATATTCACCTTCATAAACCAACAAAATAACAACCTAAATCAGCAAAACACAAAACCTGCGGTTTCCGACCCATAAGTGCCACAGTTACGACCCAAAAGTATGGGAGTTTTGACCCGTAAGTATGGCACTTTTGAAACGTAAACCACAGGCTTGGGAATGCTAAAGTGTGGCAAACCCAAATCAGGCATTCGGATTCCAAGGTTAAATGCGTAGTGCATATAGTAATTGCCCATTTGGTTTATAATGTTGGAGTATACATATTCTTGCAATTGAAAACGTTGACAACTTCAATCCTTATGAGCGATTTGGGAGAAAACTGCAAAATATAAAAGTACAATTGGAATAAAAAAGGTGATTCCCAATACAAGGAATCACCACTCTATTATTATAAATAAAAAAGGAAATAAACTATTGCATTTCTTTAGCTATCTTGGCAGCAAGGTCTTTAAATTCCTGCTCCGAAAGCACCACACGTTCCTTCTTAAAATCAAGGTCTCCTACCCCATTGATTGGTACCAAATGGATATGTGCATGAGGAACATCAATTCCTATAACTGCCACACCTACTTTGATACATGGAACAGCCTTGGCCAATGCCTTGGCAACCTTTTTACTGAAAAGGTGTAAACGTGTAAAAGTTTCGTCATCCAAATCGAAAATATTATCCACTTCCTTCTTTGGAATCACCAACACATGACCTACGGCAATAGGCGATATGTCTAAAAATGCCAAACAATCGTCAGTTTCGGCCACGCGGTAACAAGGTATTTCACCTTGACATATTTTTGTGAATATTGATGCCATA
>JAFWBF010000026.1 GCA_017507285.1 Bacteroidales bacterium
AACGAAGCACACTCTATAACACAAGATACCATAAATGACGGCAACGATGTAATCGTAGCAGCCGATAAAGCTGCAGACAAAATGACCTTGCTATTCACAAACATCATTAAACAACTATAATTCAACAAAAAGTACAAATATATAATGGAAATATCAGATAAAAAAGAGAATATACCATCTGAGTTAGGAACAGAGCCAATAGGCAAACTTCTATTAAAATATGCCGTTCCCGCTATTATAGCCATGACGGCCTCTTCGTTATATAATATAGTAGACAGCATTTTTATAGGGCAAGGTGTTGGCCCATACGCAATATCAGGACTTGCCATTACATTTCCACTGATGAACCTATCCGCAGCTTTTGGAGCTATGGTGGGCGTAGGCGGTTCCACTATATTATCCATATACCTTGGACAAAAAAAATACAACTTGGCAAAAAAGGTTTTAACCAATGTCGTAGGATTAAACGTCGTATTGGGAATATTGTTCATGCTCTTATCTCTAATATTTCTTAATCCTATACTCTATTTCTTTGGTGCCAGCGAAACAACGATATCATATGCACGAGAATATATGCAAATAATACTTATAGGTAATGTAATAACCCATCTGTATTTGGGATTAAATAGCTTGGTTCGAGCATCGGGACATCCAAAGAAAGCAATGGTTGCCACCTTTCTTACCGTCATACTCAACACTGCTCTCGACCCACTTTTTATATTTACTTTTGATATGGGTATAAGCGGAGCCGCTTGGGCAACAGTAATATCACAGTTCATATCACTGATTTGGGTACTACGTATCTTCAGCAACAAAAACGAAGTAGTGCGTTTCGACGGCAAGTATATCTCTTTCGACAAAAAAATAATACGCCGATCGTTATCTATCGGGCTATCGCCATTCCTTATGAACTTTGCTGCATGTTTTGTAGTTATTATTATCAATCAATCACTAAAAGAACATGGTGGAGATTTAGCAATAGGTGCCTACGGAATAGTAAACCGCGTAGTATTTCTGATAATAATGGTAGTAATGGGACTAAACCAAGGTATGCAACCTATAGCAGGCTACAACTTTGGTGGTGGTGATATGACTAGAGTAAAACATGTGCTTCGCCTTACAATATATGCCGCAACAATAATAACAACATGTGGTTTCTTAGTTGGAGAATTATTACCAACCTTTGTCGTAAGTGCATTTACTACCGACAATGAACTCATAAGACTTGCTTCGCAGGGATTGAGAATAACAGTATTAGTATTCCCTATCGTGGGTTTTCAAATGGTGGTAAGCAACTTTTTCCAATGCATAGGCATGGCCGGAAAAGCAATATTTTTCTCACTTTCACGACAAGTCCTATTCCTCATACCCGGCTTAATTATCTTCCCAACATTCTTTGGAACAACCGGTGTATGGATGAGTATGCCTATATCTGATGCCATTGCATCCATTGTAGCTGCTATTATGCTATGGGATTTTATTCGCAAAACAAGATAAAACAACACTCATATATATTTTTTACATTCCATACACACAATATATTTTATAGACATACGTTAGTAAGTTTGTGCTTCGGCACATTATAATTATATAAACGAAAATAAACGAAATACATATTCTGATGATGAGAAAAATAGTAATTATAGCTCTTATGGCTTTGATGCCAACAATTGGTTTTTGCCAAAACAACCAACAAACCAGACACACTTGGACTTGTACACGCATTACAACTTCTGACTACGAATCATACGTTTTCAGCAAAGAATTCTACGTAGACTTTAAGATTGACAACGAAGAAAGTCGCTACACTCCTAGTAATAGCGATGTGGATAAAGCTGAGAAAATTATAAGAAAAAAAATCGCTTGCATAAATCAAGACCACGACAATCAAGAATCATGCCCCCTTATCGATGAAAATTTAAAGAAATACAAACGTCAGTACATAGGTTTTACCGATGTATATGGTGCAAAAATATTATGGGTAAATTTTGTATGGGATCCCCAATTAGACTCAAAGATAGACAACGAAATTACCACTGTAGAAGGCGGTTGTAGTCGATACTTCCATTTGAAAATTAATCTTGACACTCAAAAGATATACGATTTGACTGTCAACGAACCCGGTGAAGTAAAATATATTCAAAAAGTACACAAACGCAGAAGAATACGCTACTAATACAATATGAACTTTTTGTTGCTGAAATTTATTAAGTTTGCTTGTGTAGGATTCTCTGGCTTGATAATCGATTTTGCTGTAACCTACATATGTAAAGAAAAGATAAAGATTCACAAATTTCTTTCCAACGCCATTGGCTTTGTCGTTGCAGCTACAAACAACTATATACTTAATCGATTGTGGACATTCGAAAGTTCTAACTCACAAATAGGTTTGGAGTTTATAGAATTCTTTGGAGTATCTGTTGTTGGCCTTGGCGTGAATTCTTTTGTACTTTGGATTTTGAATGAAAAATTCAAGTGGAACTTTTACTTCAGCAAGCTATGTGCAATAGGATGTGCCACTATATGGAATTTCTTGGCCAACTACTATTTCACTTTTGCATAACCTCTACCAGTTTCACTTTTGGCACAAAGCATATAAATGTTACTATCACGAAATATATTATCGCTGTTTTACCTGCTTTTGATATCTGTGTACTGCTGCAAGGCTCAGTACACAGATACTTGTATTGATAGTTTATTTATTTCAAAAACCGAAGTAGTATTTTCATTCAGAGAAAATGATGCCTCAAAAATAAATCATCTATCCAACATAATTTCTATAGATTACTGGGACGGTAATACCGTTAGAGCCTATGCCAACCAACATGAACTAAAACAATTTCTCATGTATGGCTACTCCTTAGCCATACATGACGAATCGCAATCAAAAGCACAAATAAATATGGCTCACAGTATTTCCGATTTCAAAAAGTGGGATTCGTACCCTACATATCCAACATACTTAGAGCTAATGAACCACTATGCCAACGCTTTTCCCTCTATATGCAAGATTGATACAATAGGTAGTTCGGTAAACGGACATCTGATACTATGTTGCAAAATATCAGACAATGTGCATAGCGACGAGGCCGAACCGGAATTTTTCTATAGCAGTACCATCCATGGCAACGAAGTACTTGGATACCAAATGATGCTACGAATGATAGACACTATGCTACACGGCTATACAACCGACACCACTCTACAAAGCCTTATCAATACAACAGAGATTTACATAAACCCATTGGCCAATCCCGATGGTACCTACAACCGAAACGATACCACCGTGGTGGGTGCTACAAGATACAACGCAAACTTTGTAGACCTTAATCGCAACTATCCATCGGAGTGGAGTCGATGGCCTATTGATGTGATACAACCGGAAAATCAACAGATGATAGACTATTGTCAAAACCACAACTTTGTGATGGCTGCCAACCTACATAGTGGTGCCGAGGTGCTCAACTATCCGTGGGATTCGTTCCGCTCGAGCCAACGACTACATGCCGACGACAATTGGTGGATTGAAGTATGTCAGCGTTTTGTAAACCAAGCACGAGACTCAAATCCTATGGCTATGAGTGCCGACTTTGCTTCGGGATATACTGCCGGAGGCGACTGGTACGTTATACCCAACGGCCGACAAGATTATATGAACTACTACAACCATACCAAAGAACTTACAATAGAAATTTCGACAGACAAACTTGTACCTTCCTACTTGTTGAACCATTATTGGAATACCATGTACAAACCATTTATAGGTTATATATGCGAAGTGCATAGTGGTATACGCGGTATTGTTACAGACAGTATAGGAACACCTATTGCTCATGCGAAAATAACAGTTGAAGGACGCGACAGGGACAGCTCCGAAGTACACACCTCGCCACTGGGCGACTTTTACCGCCCTATAGAATCAGGTAGTTACAATATAAAAGTATCGGCACCGGGATACAAAACACTAAGGATAGAAAACGTAGAAACTCTATACCCTGCACCCACAGTACTGAACATACAGCTGGAACGAGGTCTAAGCAACATTGCCGAACACGATTATACCACTTCGCTACAAGCCGTAGCAATACCAAACCCATGCCACGAAAAAGTTACCATTAAAGCAAACGACAATATAAAAACAGCCACAATACTGTCCTCCGACGGACGCAAAATAATGCAGTATCACAACGCGCAACCATCTAACACACTTAGAATAAACACCCAAAATCTTCCAACAGGATATTACTTGATAAAGATAACAACCAACAATGATAGAACCAAAATTTTACCATTGCTGAAACAATAATTATTATAATATAGAAATTATGGATACAAACAACAGAAAGATTTATATAGAAACCTATGGCTGCCAGATGAATTTTTCCGACAGCGAAATTGTAGGCTCCATTTTAAGCACACACGAATATACCATTACCGACGAGATAAACGAGGCCGACTATATTCTTATCAACACATGTGCAATACGCGACAATGCCGAGCAACGCATACGCAAACGCTTACGCGAACTTAAAGCCTTGCAACGCAAACGTCCACATCTAAAGATTGGGGTGCTAGGCTGTATGGCCGAACGTTTGAAAGATGCCCTTATGGAAGAAGAAGACAATGTGTCGCTAGTTGCAGGTCCTGATGCCTACCGCTCGTTACCCTCACTCCTAAAAGAAGTGGACAGCGGACATAAGGCCGCCAACGTACTACTATCCGAAGAAGAAACATACGGCGAGATAGATCCCGTACGCCTTGGAAGCAATGGCATATCGGCCTTTATAAGCATCATGCGTGGATGCGAAAACTTCTGTGCATACTGCGTAGTGCCCTACACAAGAGGGCGTGAACGAAGTCGCGACCCAAAAACAATAGTCGACGAAGCACGCCGACTGTTCGAGAAAGGATATAAGGAAGTAACCCTGCTTGGGCAAAACGTAAACTCATACCGTTGGGACGAGAGTGGCACAATGGTAACCTTTCCACAGCTTATAAGCCGTGTGGCCGAAATAAACCCACAGCTTAGAGTGCGCTACTCCACTTCTCATCCAAAAGATTTGAGCGACGAACTGATTGAGGCAATGGCTACCCACGATAATATATGCAAGTGCATACACCTTCCGGTTCAAAGTGGTAGCAACCACATGCTTAAAGCTATGAATAGGAAATACACAGTAGAGTGGTACATGGACCGCATTGAAGCTATACGCCGACGCATGCCGGACTGTGCCATAACCACCGATGTTATTGCCGGCTTCTGTGGCGAAACCGAAGATGACCACCTGCAAACCCTCGAACTGTTCCGCAAAGTAGGATACGACTACTCCTTTATGTTTAAATATTCGATGCGACCCAATACTTACGCACATAAATATTTGAACGACAATGTAAGCGAAGAAGAAAAAACACGTCGCCTCGAAGAAATTATAAAACTGCAAGGCGAACTCTCGCTAGAAAGCTATCGACGCGATGTAGGCAAACGCTTTGAAGTATTGGTGGAAGGCACCAGCAAACGTAACAAAGCACAACTTTTTGGCCGAAACAGCCAAAACAAAGTTATAGTCTTTGACGGCGAAGGACACAGCAAAGGCGAATACATAACAGTAGAAGTAACCGATTGCACATCAGCAACCCTTATAGGACATATAGTAAAGTAAACAAACCCATACAATAATAATTATACAACAGAAGGCAGAACACATCTAGAAGTTCTGCCTTCGTTATTTATTGCCAAGAACAATTGCCCTCCTACAACCGGCTACCAACAAACATCTATTTTTGTACCATTACATCATACTTTTCAGCTTCCCCCACTTCCCCTCCCATAACCCTGCGGTTTACGACCCGTAAGTGCCATACTTTTGACCCAAAACTCCCATGGTTTTGACCCGTAACCATGGCACTTACGAATGACAAACCGCAGGGTTAAGAAATGTATGTGTTTTGCTGATTTAGGTTGTCACATTTGTATCTTGAGACTGATTTAAGTTGACTAGTTAATAATTATCGACTATTTATAGTTTACATCATTCACTATTACGACTATTTTTGGTTTACTCTGATAAAGAATCAGAGCTT
>JAFWBF010000192.1 GCA_017507285.1 Bacteroidales bacterium
ATAGGTTTCATTGCCTATCACATCGGTAGCGTTGGCGATAGCAAAGTAGTCCAAGGTGGCTATTATGCCCCACCCCTCATAGTTTGGAAGGTTATACTTCAGCTTCATTCCAAAGTTGAAATGTAAACCGCGCAATGCCCCTCCCGAATATCTGCTGCCGGGCTTATAACGCATTGGCATATAGCCGTCCAATTTCATTATCTGCTCTTCGGCCAAATAGCCTACCGGCATGTTTCGCAACCCTAGGTGGAGCGAAAATTCAAAGCGTTTTGATTGTTCATCGTTGGTGGTTTTGTCTTGTGCCATGGTACCACCCATCGCCATTACTGCCATCATCGTTAGGCAGGCAAGTTTTTTAAATCTGTTTTTCATTTCTTTATTTATTATATATGTTTTATTACGGTATTATTCTCTGTTATAAATGAATACCCATACGAAGTACAAACAGCGAGGTTTTGAGCGGCTCATGGTTAAAGTGCTGGTCGGCAACTATGGTTTCATAATCCTTGAAATTGTTATCGCTGTTTCGTTCAACAGATTGTATGCTATAACTGCCCTTCACCGGTGCCCATCCCAGATTGTAGTAGTGCAACCCAAGGCTCAACCTCTTCCATTTTATACCGGTGCCTATTTGGATAGCTACCGATAGTGCATTGTCGTAAGTTTCTACGTATATATATTTAGAGTTGAAGGTATAGAATTGCCACTTCAAATCTTCGGCCGCCGGAGCCGATTTTTCCAACATCTCTTCGTTGTCCTCCGGCCTGCCAATACCGATGTTTCTATTCTTTATCCGCCTATAGTTCAAACCTATTGCAGCTTCGGTCCAAAAGCTCATATTAGTGGTGAGATGCTTGTTGTAGTTCACACCCACCATCATAGGGACGTTTATATAACCACCATTTTTTGTATAGGTTATGTAGGTTTCGTTGCCTTCCACCTCTACACTATTGGTGATATAGAAGCGATCGGCGGTGGCAATAACAGCCCATCTGCCGGCATCCCTAAGGTTGTACTTCAACTTCATACCAAAGCTGAGGTGGCAAAAATTGTATGCTCCCCCTCGGTATCGGCCGTAATGGTCGCTATACACTGGCTTATAATCGTCCAGTTCCATTACCAGGTTATCGGCCAAAGGGCCTACCGGAATGTTTCGCAGCCCGAGGTGGAGCGAAAATTCAAAGCGTTTTGATTGTTCATCGTTGGTGGTTTTGTCTTGTGCCATAGCACCACCCATCGCCATCGCTGCCATAATAGATAGGCAGGCAAGTGTTCTAAATCTCTTCATCGTTTTTTCTATGATGCTTTATTTATCAGTAATTAGTGTTTTTAAGTATCGGGACGCGACAGGCACTGTTGCTGCCCATCGCGTTCCGAAAAGTTTGTTTCATCCCATGCCGGAGGTTTATCCCACCAGGTCGCCGCCGCCACTTGGAGGAGGGGTGGTTCCGCCGCCGTTGTCGTCGCCGTTGTCGTCACCTTCTTCCTCGTCGTCATATTCGCCGTCGTAGTCGTAGATGTCTATCACTTCCATCGAAATCTTTTTGGCTTCGGCGCTAAGGTCGGGAGCCGGCGAGTATTGTATTCCAATACTTTTGATTGTCGAAAGGTCGCATTCCTTTTTGGTATCCACGCTTTTTACCGAAATTTTCGGCATTATGCTGCCCAGCGGACCCAGGTCAACGATGTGGCCGCCCAAAAGGTCCTCCTTCACCACTTCCAAAAAGTTGCCCAACATGGACTTGGCATCGGCGGGGCTGAAGGTGCTTGCCGACTTTATTTCGTCCAATATTGCTTCCGATGTTACACTGGCGTAGCTTACTCGCTTTACGGTGTATTGCACCTGTCCCTTTTTGGGTCCTACGCCTGCTTTGGTTTTTACTACTTGCATATCCATACGTTACCTCCTTTTTTTGTTTGCATCTTTGGCCGGCGAAAATTCTGCAAATCCCGACTCTTTAATAGCTTCTTTCAACTCGGTGCAAGGGCGGAACCCTATGGTTACGCTTTGCACACAATTATTTACCGTGGCATCCTCTTCCTTGTCTACCAGCTTGGCCGTAACCTTGGGGTAGAAGGTGCCAAAACCATTGATATTCACACTTTCGCCACTAAGCACATGGTAGCGAATTTGTTCCAAATAGGCTTGCAGCAACCCTTCGATGTCGGAGGGGCTGGAAGTGGTGCGCAGGGCAACGGTTTCGGTTGTTTTTTTCAAACTGCGCTTCTTGTGTCTTCGCAGTGAAATCATCCACTTATCTTCCTTGAAGACTTTTCGTTTTACGATTTCGTAAGTCAAGACTTTTTTCATATAGAAAATATTTTGAGGGTTAATAATTTATTTCTTTGTTTTTGAACGAGTTTCAGCGTCAAAAACTCTTTTATCCATAAGGTTTACACCTGCTTTCTTTATTATCGCCATCAGCCTTTGCGAAGGTCTGAAAAGCATCCCCAACCCTTTGATGGAGTGCTGATTGACCTTTTCGGGCGAGTCCATTGCCGTCGAGCGGATGGTTGGGTAGAAGGCACCCAGCGAGTCCATCTTCACCACATCGCCGTTGGCAATGTGAGCACCAATGCAATCCTCCATGGCCCGAAGGTGCATAAGCACATCGGCCGGCGAGGCCGAGCACATCTTGGAAATCTCCTCGGCAAGGGTGTTCGTGTCTATATGATTGGTGTAGCACACCTTGGCCAGATACACATCCTTTACCGTCCCGTTGTGGTTCAATTTCTGTTTCTTACGTATATATCCTATCGACATCTCTTTGTTGTTTTTAGTTTCATAATTTATTTTGTTGTCAAATCGTTTCCCATCGTGGCAAATCGCATCCATCACAAACCCAAATGCGTTGTTCGAATCATTTTTGTGGGGCGAATGCGATTCGCCCCTACCATTTGCCCGTTGTGGCAAATCGCCTCCGCCCATATCCCAAATGCGTTGTTCGGAAAGGGTGGTTGCCGTTGTGCTGATGTGGTGGTTGCCGTTGTTCGAAAAGGGTGGTTGCCGTTGTTCGGAAAGGGTGGATTGCAAATGCCATTTGCAACCCTTGCAGATGGCATTTGCAACCCTCGCAGATGGCATTTGCGACCCTTGCAGGTGGCATTTGCGCACCACCTCTTTCGAACATCGTTCACCACCACTTCCGAACATCGACCACCAGGGTTTCCGAACATCGTTCACCACCCTTTTCGAACGCCGACGGCAGATACTTCGAACGCCGACTATAGACGCTTCGAAGGCTGCCGGCACCACGGCCGTATCCGGCAGGCGGATTTCTCGAACATTGTATGTTATCTTCGGCCTCGCGGCAGATAGATATTTGCCTGTTTATCAATATTTCAATCAAAGTTTCATGCTTGCTTCTCCTCTATCAGTCCTCTCCCCTTCGGCACACGGGTGCCTACATCATCAAACTTTGTTTATCACTCTTCCGAAGTTGAACTTCGGACTGCAAAGATATGTATTTTTATCCAAACAAACAAAAAGTTTTTTCTTAAAAGTGATAACAAATTGATTTGAAACCATTTTCAAACAGTTTTCGGGGTTTAGTGCGGTCTTTTTTTCGGCCAAATGTATATAATTTTTATGGTATGTAGATATATATTATATGGTGTAGGCACAAAAAAAATGGGAAGCGACCTTTCGGCCACTTCCCTCTGGTGTATAATTTAAAAAGGATGTTACTTCTTAAAATATCGGTTGTACAAACCTTCGAAACCTTTACCATGACGGGCTTCGTCCTTAGCCATTTCATGAACAGTGTCGTGGATGGCATCAAGGTTGCGTTCTTTTGCAATGCGGGCAATACGCATCTTGTCTTCGCAAGCACCGGCTTCGGCGTTCATACGTTTTTCAAGGTTTGTTTTGGTATCCCAAACACATTCGCCCAATAGTTCGGCAAATTTTGCACAGTGTTCGGCTTCTTCCCAAGCGTAGCGTTTGAAGGCTTCGGCTATTTCGGGATAACCTTCGCGGTCTGCTTGACGGCTCATAGCCAAATACATACCTACTTCGGTGGCTTCGCCCATAAAGTGAGCGTTAAGGTCTTTGATCATCTCTTCGCCGGTACCTTTGGCAATGCCTATCTCGTGTTCGGTAACGAAAGTAAGGGCAGCGTTTTCGTCAAGTTCTTTCCAAGTAACTTTTTGTTTACATTGTGGACAAATTTCTGGTGCGGGTGTTCCTTCATGAACATATCCGCATATCGGACAACTGTATCTCATTGTGTTAAGTATTTAATTGTTTGTAATTATTATGTTTAGTTATTTATTGGGCCGGTTCCCATTTGCAACGCACCGGCGATACTATTTTACCTTCTTCCTTCAAAGCCTTGAAAGCTTTGTCTATCTCTTTTCTGTCGGCCTGCAATGCCTTCTCCACTTCGCCTGCGCTCATTGGCTTGCCGGCGGCTTTCATTGCTTCTAAAACCTTTTCTTTCATAATCTTGTAGTTGTTTTAAAGAAACGGTGGTTGGCAAGGCCGGCTTGGGTCATGCCCCCACCGAATCCGGATACTAGTCATTTAATTATTTTTCTTCGGCAAACTCATCTTTACCTACACCGCAAAGGGGGCATTGATAGTCGGCAGGAAGATCTTCCCATTTTGTTCCGGCAGCTATACCGTTGTCGGGGTCGCCGGCAGCTTCGTCGTATACGTATCCGCATACTTCACAAACATATTTTTTCATATCAGTACGTTTATTTTATTTGTTATTAAAGTTCTTTTTCTTTGCACATTCTGCACAATATCCTCTGTGGTAGACATGAGTTTCCACGGCTTCGAAGCCTCTCAATCCATCTTCCTGAGGGAATTCCACATCGCGGTCGAGGCTGATGTCGAACACTTCGTCGCACTCGAGGCAGCGGAAGTGGGCATGTCTTTGTTTGTAACCATCAAAGCGCACCTTCTTCTCGTCGATAGTAAGGCTTAGTATAGCACCCTTTTCGGCAAAGAGTTTGAGGGTGTTGTAAACCGTGGTCCTCGAAAGTGTGGGTATTGCATCGTGCAAATCGTGGAATATATCATCGACGGTTGGATGGGTGCGATGTTCGAAGAGGTACTTCATTATCGCAATTCTCTGTACCGACGGTTTTATCCCGTTGTCTATCAGATATTGTCTTGCGTGGTTCATCGTTGTAGGATTTTACGTTAGTCCAATACGAGCGATGGAGCCGAGTACACGCGACCTGCCAATTCTTGATTAAGCATATACAAACCTTTTGGGTCGGAGCCGAAAAGTTCCATTTTGGTAATCAGGTCGTTGGCATTTGTTTCTTCTTCGCCTTGCTCTTTAATAAACCAGTCGAGGAATTGCATGGTGCGGAAGTCCTTCACCTCGTAGGCAGCGGCATATATTTTGTTTATCATCGATGTAACAAGTTGCTCATGAGCCAATCCGGCTTTCAGCACGTCCATATCGCAGCTAAACACCTTATCGGGCTTGCCTATGGCTTCGAGAGTTACCTTCTCACTATTGTTTTGCAAGAATTGGTAGAAAAGCATTGCGTGGTCGCGCTCTTCTTGAGCTTGTATTTTATACCAGTTGGCAAATCCGTCCAAACCTTTTGCTTCGAAATAATTGGCAAAATCCAGATAAAGATATGCCGAGTAAAATTCGTTGTTTATTTGTTCGTTCAACAGTCTTGAAACATTCTTATCAAACATTGTCAGTTCCTCCTTTATATTTTATTGATTAATAATTTTCTGCTCTTACTTGGAAATACGATTGCGGATGTTCGCATACGGGGCATAGCTTAGGAGCTTTCTTTCCTACTACTATGTGTCCGCAGTTTTCGCATTGCCAAACCACATCATTTTCTTTCGAGAATACGAGATCGCCTTCTATGTTGGCCAGCAGCTTACGATAGCGTTCTTCGTGTTCTTTTTCAATCTTTGCCACCATTTCAAACAAGGTAGCTATTTTTGTAAATCCTTCTTCGCGAGCTTCTTTTGCAAAGTTGGCATACATATCTGTCCACTCGTAGTTTTCGCCTGCGGCAGCGTCCTTAAGGTTTTCCATTGTTTCGGGAACGGCACCGTCGTGCAAAAGTTTAAACCAAATTTTGGCGTGTTCCTTCTCATTGCGAGCAGTTTCTTCAAATAGGTTTCCTATCTGTACAAAACCATCTTTCTTAGCTTTTGAAGCGTAATATTGGTATTTTGTATGAGCTTGCGATTCACCTGCAAAAGCAGCTTTCAAATTCATTTCGGTTTTTGATCCTTTAAGTTCCATATTGTTTTTCCTTTCTTATTATTGTTTGTTATACTATTTGATTTCTATCTTTTCAAAGTCGGCCACCCCGTGTTTGCACCATGGGCATATAAAGTCGGCGGGAATATCGTCGCCTTCATACACATATCCGCATATCTTGCACACCCATCCATGTTTAACATCCGAAGAGTTTTTTGGTTTTATATTCTCGTGGTAATATTCGTAGGTGAGCGACTTGGCTTCCGACAGCACCTTCTCTTCTACCACCTTGGCCACAAACAAGGTATGAGTTCCCAAGTCCACCTTGGCCAATATTTCGCCGGCAATATAAGCGTTTGTGCTTTCGGTGATGTAATAAATACCGTTGTTGGCACGAGCAGCATTGGCATAGGTTTCAAACTTGTTCACATCTCGTCCGCTTTGAAACCCGAAGTGCTTTATAAGCTCAAGGTTTGCTGTGTCCGACAATATGCTTATCACAAAGCGTCCTGTGGCATCAACCATGTTGTGTGTAAGGTTTTGTTTGTTCACGGTAAAGGCTATCTGCTTAGGCTCGTCCGTAACCTGTGCCACCACGTTGATAATACATGCGTTGTCCCTATCGGCCTCGTTTGCCGAGAGAACAAACATGCCATATTCTATTTTTTCCAATGCTCCTGCGTTCATATCTTTATTGTTGTTTTCGGTTATTCATCTTGGGTTGGAAGCGTTTAGCTCGACTGCCAAATCGTTGGCTAGCAGTTCCAATTGTTCTATTTGCGATTCCTTCATGCTCGAACGCAACGTAAGCGTTTCGTCTATTATTCTGGAATCCTTCATCTCTCCCACTATCGACATCATTTGGCATGCCGCTGTTGGTGCCCATGTACCATTTTCAATGAAAGCGAAAGTACGTTTTTGAAGTCCGTGAGCTTTAAGATCCATTAGGAAGTTTTCCATAGGAGTAAACAATCCGGAATTATAGGTTGGAGCTGCCAACACAATGTGGCTGCAACGGAAAGCCTCGGCTATAAGATGGGAAACATGAGTGTTGGAGACACTATATGTTACTATATTCTTCACACCGGCTTCGGCCAGCTTGGTTGCCAACACGTTAACGGCAGCCTCTGTATTGCCATACATCGAACCGTATACCAGCATAACGGCTTTATCTTCCGGCTCGTAAGTACTCCATTTTACGTACTTATCCAATATGTAGCCCAAATTGTTACGCCATATAGGTCCGTGAAGAGGACATATCATTTGTATATCTATAGTACCGGCTTTCTTAAGAGCTGCTTGCACCGGATTGCCGTATTTTCCTACTATATTGGTATAATAGCGGCGAGCCTCGTCAAGCCAATCTTTCTCAAAGTTTATTTCGTCGTTGAATATATTGCCGTTCAATGCACCAAAAGTTCCAAATGCGTCGGCCGAGAATAGTATCTTCTCTTCGATGTCGTATGTAAACATAGCTTCAGGCCAATGTACCATCGGAGCCATCACAAACTGCAATGTATGAGTTCCGGTCGAAAAAGTATCGCCTTCTTTTATTGCTACGAAACGACTGTCAACATCAAAGTCAAAAAATTGGTTGATCATTTGCAATGTTTTGGCATTTCCTATTATCTTCAAATTCGGATGACGAAGAACTATATCTTCTATTATCGAACAATGGTCAGGTTCCATGTGGTTTACTATCAAATAATCCAAGGCTCTACCATTCAATACATACTGTACATTTTCCAAAAACTGACGACTTACAGATGAATCTGCAGTATCTAACAATACTGTTTTTTCGTCCATCAACAAATAAGAGTTGTAAGAAACGCCTTTGGTTATTGGCATCACATTTTCGAACAATTCCAATCTACGATCACTTGCTCCTACCCAGTAATAATCTCTTGATATTTTTCTTGTGTTATGCATCTCTCTATATTTTTATTTAGTATATAATATTTTTGTTTTCGTTTTTGTTCACAATCTCTGAAGAAGTTTGCAATTTCACAATTTCATCAACAGAACTCTACAAAGTTGTAATTATTACATTCTTGTTTTCGGGTGCAAAGGTACAACTTTTTTTTATTATACAAAAACTTTTGGGAAAATATTTTTCAGTTATTTTATATTACACTGATTCACAAAGGAAAAATAATCAATATTTTCTTTCTAACACATCGTATTTTACCAATAAAACAAACATTGATTGATAGAAATTCTGCTATTTTTAGAAATAAAATATAGGAAAATGTATCAAAAACAAAGTTGTTTTTTACTCCCAAAAATATACCCTTTTTACCCTCTGCGATACCGATGTCAGTACTTCGTAAGATATTGTTCCTATAGAGTCGGCCAGCTGATGTAGTGAATCTGAATTGCCAAAAATCACTACTTCGTCGGTTTCCTTACATTCAATACCCGTAACATCTACAAAACTCATATCCATACATATCCGACCTATTATGGGAGCTACTTTTCCATTCACTAACACTTTCCCTACTTCATCGCCCAATTTTCTATCCAACCCATCAGCATAGCCTATAGGAATAATGGCAATACGCGAATCCCTCTTGGCTACCCATTTACAATTATAGCCAACGCTGTCGCCTTGAGGTATAGACTTTATCTGCGATATTTTGGTTTTCAACTTACTTATTAACGTCAGTTGCTTTTGTATCTCAGGGTCGGGAGCAATACCATACAAGCCTATTCCCAATCGCACCATATCCATCTCGGCCTCCGGAAAACGAACTATCCCCGATGAGTTAAGTATATGACACAACACATCTTTTCGTCCCAATCGGTCTTTAAGCAATGTGCTCCACTCTCTAAACTTTTGAATCTGACTGCGAGTAAAATAATCCATTTCGGGATCTTCACTGCAAGCAAGATGTGAAAAGAATGATTTAACCTTTATCGCTTTGGCTTCTTTAAGTCTACCTATCAGTTCCGGCATGTCGGCTTCCATAAATCCCAAACGGTGCATTCCCGTATCAAGTTCTATATGTATAGATATCTTTTCATCTTCACTACAATAAAGCGAGGCTGCTTGAACAAAATCATCTAGTATTCTGAAACTATAAATATCGGGTTCCAAATTGTATTTTATAATATCGTCAAAACTCTCCTCTTCGGGATTCATCACCATTATGGGTAGAGTTATACCACTCTTACGAAGTTCTACACCCTCATCGGCATAAGCCACTGTAAGGTAATCTACATTATGAAATTGCAACGTATTGGCAATTTCAACATTGCCTGCTCCATACGAAAAGGCTTTTACCATTGCCATTATCTTTGTGTTGGGACTTAGACGTGAACGATAATAATTCAGATTACGAACCAATGCCTCAAGATTCACCTCCATTATAGTTTGGTGAGACTTTCTTTGCAAAACCTTGGCAATAGTCTCAAACTCAAAAATTCTGGCTCCCTTTAGCAATATAGTTTCACTTTGAAAGTTGGAAAACATATAGTGTTTCAGAAAATCGCTAGTAGTACTGAAAAACACCGATTCCATCGAAAACTTATCCTTATTACGACACAGAGCCTCTCCTATACCTATAAATTTTGTGATATTCTTCTGCTCAACAAGTTTAGCCACTCCTTTATACAATTCGGCTTCAACAATGCCGGTTTGTATAATATCGCTCATTATTAATGTTTTTTTGGAGTGCTGCTGTTCCTGCTGCACAAAATCCAAAGCTATAACCAACGAATTTAAATCCAAACTATAACCATCGTTGATAAGCAAACAATCATTGATACCTTCGTTCAGCTCCAAACGCATAGCCACCGGTGTCAAATTTCTGGTTCGTGCCGATATTTGCTCAAGTGTATAGCCCATAAACAGCATAAGTGATATACAGTGCATTGCATTTTCAACCGAAGCCTTATCCGAAAATGGAATCTCTACCCACTGTTCATTATTACAATATTCTATCTTCATCAAAGTAGATTTGCTACCTGATTTTATTTCATTAAGCAAAACCTTTGCCTCTTTGTTTTTTGAACTCCACGTAAAGCATTCCTTATCACGAAATACATCTATAGAAGATAACATGCTATGTATATCATCATAATCTGTACAATATATCAACGTTTGGCAATGAGTGAACAACTGAAGCTTTTCGGCAATCTTTTGCTCGCGATTAATGAAGTTTTCATCATGAGCCTGCCCTATATTGGTAAAGATTCCTATAGTTGGTTTTATCACCTCTTGTATGTTCAACATCTCCCCTACCTCCGATATTCCGGCTTCAAACACACCTATGTTGTGCTCCTCTGCCATCTGCCATACCGATAGTGGCACCCCTATCTGCGAATTATAGCTTTTGGGACTTGAGACTATTTGCCTGTCCGTACCAAGCAGTTGCACTATCCAATCCTTAACTATGGTTTTGCCATTGCTACCCGTTATACCTACCACCGGCATATCAAACCTACTACGATGATTGGCAACCAATATCTGCAAAGCTCGTACAGTGTCTTTTACATAAAAAAGATTGGCGTCGGCCAGCCGATTAAAGCCATACTGAACATCATGCTCTACCGCTGCTGGCAAAACAAAATTTCTAACACCTTTTTTATATAAGTCATCTACATATTTGACTCCTGAATTACGTTTGGTTTGTATTGCAAAAAAAATCGTCGATACAGGGTCTGTCAACTTACGGCTATCTGTCAATATCAACGATATCGGCATTTTGCAATCTGTAATCTTGACATTAGTTGGTTTTAGTATAGTTTGTATATCCAAAGGCAAATAAGTTTTCATACCTTACAATTATATTACAGTTTATGCTCTTACCACGTTCTACAAATACCGCACACAACTATGTGTTGCACGCACATTCACTCCCTATCTATCTCCATGAAGTATATCCATTACATCCAAATTGTCAACCATTTCAGGACATAGCTGCAAAATAGTATCGTAAGGACTGTCGGGGAATGTAAATACATATTCTCGCAAATAGTCACATGCCACATCCTTTTTTCCAAGTTTGAAATAACACAATACTCTACGTAAGTTTAATTCAAACTGATCCTCAAAATAGCTTTTGCCCTGCTCTATCAAATCCAAAGCTTTTGTATAGTTTTCATATTCTATATATAGTTCTATAAAGGTCATCCATGTTCTCTCGTCGTCGCCGTATCCATATTTCAACAAGTCTTCAAACAATTCTACTACAGTATCTTCCTCGTCCATCTTCATATAAACTCTTGCTGCTTCAATCAGCATATCTTGCGATTTTGGATTTTTTTCCAATCCTCTGCCCAAATATTCCAATGCCGAATTACGATCGTCCAACTCCAGGTAGCAATTGGCTGCTTTTATCCACGAATCTACAAAACTGGGATCCACATAGGCTGCTTTTTTAAAGTATATAGCAGCTATTTCATAGTTTTTCATCTTGAAATAATTGTCCCCAATCATTGTAAACAACACTTCCTTGCCTTCTGAAAAACTCAACATCTCGACTAGTACCGATATTGCTTCAGAATATTTTTCCATCATAGTATAAGCATTTGCCTTGGCAAAATGTACCAATGATGATTTTTCGTTTATAGCCAAAGCGTAGTCAAAAGCCTGCAACCCTTTTTCGTACAATTTGAGGTTAATGTATGAAAGGCCCAAATGGAACCATCCCATCTCTGAATAAGGATATTCTTGAACATAACCTTTCAAAAATTCAACATTCTCTTCTGTTCTTTTCAGCATTTCGTAGCACAATGATATAGACAACATACTATCTTCATTATTAGGACATTCCTTCAATGCTCTTTTGCTGTATACTATTGCCTGTTCATAATCTCCCAAATATTGGTACTCCATCGATATATTTTCGTATACAATTCCTAAATCATTGCCTTCATCAAGCGATTTTTTGTAGTAATATATCGACTTTTCATGTTCTCCCAGTTGCGAACATACAATAGCCAATGTAAACATCACATCAGAATTGTTTGGTTCCGTCATTTCTAGTTCTCCAAGTATCGCCAAGGCCTCATCACCCTTTCCTATTGCACCATATAGTTGTGCCTTTCGCAACTGTATGGAACTTTTACCGGGAAACAATTTTTCTGCATATTTCAACGCTTCTTCCAGCATTATTATATCAGTACTTTCCATATAGAAGTCAATAATATGCTCCAATTCGTCAGAATCGAAATATTGTTCACGATGTTCCGAAAGCATAGACTCAAAGTTCAAGACCAATTCTTTCAACCTTATACCATAATTTTCAAAGCGATCTAAAGCCATAATTATTCATATTTTTTTGATAAAATACTAGTCGTTTTTTTTGCAAAGATACGTTTTTTTTCGCAATCAAGTACAATAACAGCAAAAGTTTTTTACAGAAGATGCTTTTGCTTTCGGCAATCATAAGAATGTCTCAAACATAACTATTACAATTCCAGTTCTATATCTTTGAGATAATTAAATATAGCAATTTAGATTTTTGTAATACACAGCGTCTACCCACCTCCTATTAGATAATATCTCCCTCTCCTACTACAAAAGTTTAAAACCTGTGCTGCAAAACTTATTTGTTCCCACTATAAAATTATATCCCAAGCCTTGGGATATTCGTCCCAAGCTTTGGGATATTTATCCCAAGGCTTGAAATATTTGTCCCAAGGCTTGGGATATAGAATTGCAGTAGGGGAAAATATTTTTTTTTGCTTAGGTTTGGCACTTTTTTAGGAGGGGATACATTTAATTGGTAGGAAATGATTTATTTTTATCGATGATATCCTTGGATAAGTGATATATTTTTACTTACTTTGCATTGGATTGCGATTTTTGAATATACGTATATTTATTTGACACATAGTCTGAAAAAATATAATTTGATTCAATTGTCTTACATGTAAACACCTTAGATAAATTTAACCCGTTGGTTGAATAAAATCACCAAATTTTCTATAGAAAAGTTATGTATGTCAATTGTTCTTCGTAGTACAAATCAATTAAATACCAAAATTGACATGATACACAACTTGCAAATATCATAAATTTACCTTTAGGTCATGTGTAACCGGTACCTATAAACCATACATCTATTATCAATTATTTCATAGTAGGATGTTGCGAGTATGATGATATACCATTGTCCATCAGCCGGTATATCGTTTCAAAACCCATCACTACGTAACTGAAAATTTCCTCCCGATGCCGATGAGGCTACTACGTGATGTAGATAAATGTGCCTCGCGATATAAATTTATTTCACTGGTTGTGATATTTTAGCACTTGCCTGAAATTATATGTTCATGCAAAATATTCGGGAATTTTAGTCCAACCAACGGGTATATATATGGTGCAAAATGCTTGTTGATTATATAGCAATGGATTTTGAAGCCATATATAGTTATACTTGTAACATCTTAAAATGGAATAATTGACAATAGGTGTATGATTTAATTCATCCAACAGGGATAGACTATATAATTTAATATTTTTTGTGAAATAATTATATATAAATTATGAACTATTTTGCGTTATAATAGTGTCTTATTATAAAAAGAAACTGATGAGCACTTATAGAGATAACAAAACATATTATGCACATATTATGCGACGGAGTATTGCATTTATACTGTCTATAACCTTGGTTGTGAATTCTTTTTCACAGTTACAAATCACTCCCGGTCCCGAACTTCCTTATGAATGGACACCGGAGAGTTTGGTGCGTTATGTGTTGTTGGGTTCGGGTGTGGACATTTTTAATGTAAAATTCAATAATACCGAAGAACTTTCGTGCGGAGCCATAGCACGTTTTACCACAGGGAGCATAACTACCAATTTGGGTATTACCGAAGGCATTATAATCTCTACTGGCTATGCCACAGGAGCTGATGGGCCAAATGATGGTGGCCAGTATAGTACTCAACCAAGGTGCAGTACATATGTTCATCCAGGAATAAGAGCCATAGCTAATGGACGTATATGTGATGTGGCGACATTGGAATTTGATTTTATACCAAAATCTACCTACGTTAAGTTTAGATATGTTTTTGGTTCGGAAGAGTATCCCGAATATGTGGGGCAAGATTATAATGATGTGTTTGGGTTCTTTATCACAGGTCCGAATCCTCATGGAGGAAATTATGACAATGAAAATATTGCCATTATACCTAATAGCGGTGGTACACCGGTGTCAGTAGCCACGGTAAATGCAAATTCATATTCTTGGCATTATGTAAATAATACACAAGGTGCACATATACAATACGATGGTTTTACAGTGCCACTTATTGCATACGCTGATGTAGTGCCATGCTCAACCTACCATGTGGCAATGTCTATATGTGATGTTGGGGATGCTATATATGATTCGGGAGTATTTTTGGAAGCCGAAAGTTTTTCGGCCAACACTGTATCGTCATACGTAATAAACAGAGGTAACACCGGTAATCTATACACCATTCACGAAAGTTGCCCGGGTGCAGAAATAAAATTTTATCGTCCATATACTGAAACAGTGGATATGATATATAACTTACAAATAGAGGGAACAGCCATTAACGGAATAGACTATGAGTTGATAGACAGTCTAATCTACTTCGCAGATACTACCCTACAAATAAGTTTATTTATTAATCCTATAAACGACAGCGTATTTGAAGAAGATGAAACTATAATACTGATATATAATCCCTCGCCATGCGAAACAGATACCATTAAATTCACGCTGCGAAACAGTGAAGCAATGCAGGCATATATAGACTATACTCCACCAATAGGGACCGATACAGCTGTGTCACTCACAGCCATGGTCAGCAATGGAGTGTTAGATAGTAATGCCAACTACCGTTACTTATGGAGTACGGGCGATACAACACGAACCATAGTAGTGCCTACTATACCTTCAGAGTATTATTGGTTTGAGGTTTACGACAAATGTAATGGTATAGCCTATAGCGACACTATACTTATAGGAATATTGTTCGATTTCAGTACACACAGTGAAGATACCTCTTGTTGTCCCGGAGACACAGTGGTATTGCGGGTGTCGGGTGGTGATTATCAGATTTGGAGTACCGGCGATACATCGTCAACGATAATGGTGGTACCAACCGAAACAACTATATATACTGTAACTTCGTACAAGCTATGGAACAACACAATGTGGGAAGACGAGGTGATGGTAAAAGTAGAAATGTCATCGGTACCTAAAGCACAAATAGTGGCAAAACCGCCATATGTAACAACCGAAGAACTAAAAACAACGCTTGTAGATGCTAGTGTAGGTGGTGATAAAAGAATATGGATTTTGGATGATGGAACAAAAATGTATGACAAAATTATTACATATAATATGCCATTTCAAGATTCAGCAAAAGTGGAGTTGATATCGATAAATACAAAAAAATGTAGTGATACTACACAAAAGTTTATATATTTACTTAATGAGGTGATATGGGTGCCACAAGCATTTACACCAAATGGAGAATCAAATAATTTATTTGATGTGAAAGGTTGTGCTCTTGAATATTATGAGATAACTATATACAATCGTTGGGGTGAACAAATTTTTTATTCCAACGATATTGCAAAATCATGGGATGGTACTTATAAAGGCAATCTTTGTATGAAAGACTATTATGTCTATCACATACGTTATTCGCATATCAATAATCCAAATGAAATTCTATTGAAAACAGGAACAGTGCTACTGCTTAAATAAAATAGTATAGATTAAAAAACAAAGAAATAAATAATGTTGATAAAGTTGAAACATATAATAATAACCCGTTGGATGAATTAATCTAGAGCATATTTTATATGACCAATTGGTTTACCTAATGAATAGTTGACATATTGCATAATAGTGAAAGCACTTATTTTACTAATAATTCTAGTCATAAAACCCTCTATTTGTTTTGCATAGTTTCTATTAAGCATGAATTGGTCAACGAATTGCGAGAAATCGGTTTCGATACGTTTTCTAGCTTTTGTATAAGGTATAAATATTGGTTTCCAGTTCTTTTGATTCAATCTATGTGGTACTTCCAACTCTATTTTAGCTTCT
Organism: Bacteroidales bacterium; assembly: GCA_017507285.1. Taxonomy (GTDB): domain Bacteria; phylum Bacteroidota; class Bacteroidia; order Bacteroidales; family P3; genus HGM05376. The sequence goes on from JAFWBF010000192.1 coordinate 16,238, forward strand.
TCGAACAGGTTCAATTGCATAGTTCTACTGATGTATCCTCTATCTCCAATTATTGTGCAATCATGATAATCATATTTTACATCATTTAAATAATTGATGTCATGAACGTTAGCTTTTGTGATATCATAGGAATGAATAACACCACTAAGACCACAAACTGCATGTAACTTGTATCCATAATAGTAGGTATTTTGAGATGCACAATATCCAAAAGCAGGAGCTGTGTCATAGTTCTGTTTACCTAATTTACACCTTGATGCTATTGATCTTCTACAAACTTCAATTGCTTTAGAATCAATGCAAAAGTATGTTTCATTTCCGTCAATTTCATTAGCAATACGTTCTCTGATTAGATTACATAATTTACTGGTTTTCTTACGTCAGGCATTGTATTGTCGTCTTGAAATAAGATTTGGAAATTCAGTTTTGTATGATTGAAGTCTTACGAATAAACAATTTTCACTATCTATGCTCATAGCTTCAGCAGTCAATGAAAGAGCAATCACTTCGAGGTCTGAAAACTTAGGAACGACGCCTCTTTTGGTTGTATTTCCAAGTTCGTTGACTAAATTTTTTGAGTATTGTTTGCATATCTCAAGAATTTTTCCGTATTTCGTACAAAAGTTGTGTTTCATATCAATTATAGGTATTTAATTGATTTTCACTACAAAAAAATACGAAAAACAATTGATATACACAACTTTTTTCTATAGAAAATTTAAAGATTTTAATTCAACCAACGGGTAAATTTATATTATGAGCATAGATAATAAGAAACCTCTTTACAGAAAAGTGAACAAAATAACACACAATGGAGTTCGGTGCTATTGCCAAGAATCAGACCGCTATAGGTTTGAGAAGCACGAGAAAAAATATGCAAATAAAAACCGCATAGCGATAAAGCGAAAACAACATAGGCATGAATATGACTATGCACCATTGTATAAGTTTCTTTTATCGTGCGTTGGACGAGAGTGGGATAAGGTATTCGAAGAATGTCAATCCAGGCTTGACAAGGTAGATCCCATTATGGATATGGTTACTAATGTAAATAAAAGAGGTCTTGTGGTTGAATATCCCGAGTTTTCAAATGGCTATCCCTGTTATTTCCACGATTGGCGTGCTTGCGACGATAGTCGCACCTATTGGTCATGCCTTTATGTAGATAACGACGGAATACTTCGTTATGTAAACGAATCATTTACTTTTACAGATATTGAACATAAAGACTTATATGGTATGTATACCGGCAGTTGGAACGGCAAACCCATTTATCCAAACAAAGATTTATAACACAACGTAACAATAATAATATGAAAAGAATAGTTTTTTACATACTGATGCTTGTGGCATTTTCGAATATAAATGCACAAAACTTTAGGTTTAAACCTCTGGTAGGAGGAACGAATACCATTTCAAAATTTACAAGATTGCCTAAGATAGATGAGCATGAGAATATCTTGTTTTCGATGCTTTTGGCAAATAGTTGGACAGGAGAACCGGAATGGATATACGCAACTGATTCTACGGAACTGCTTTACAAAGCAGATTATAAGTACTTATATGACACAAACACTCATCGTCTAAAGATAGAAAAGGCCGATATGGATTCGCTTCGCACATTGGTTCGCCTTGCAATACTTACCACATCTTATTTCGATGCAAAAGATTATTGTACATCAAGTGATGATACCATTTATCTTTGTGAGGGTATAGATTGTCCAAGTTTAGTGTTAATGTACAACTACAGTTGGGCTATGGCAGAAGGGGCTTGTAATGATGGTGTAGGATCTAGATGCGATGGCCCTATACGCCCATTTTTTTGCGTATTCGAAAAGGTTAAAGAAGCTATACGAAAAGAAGACATAAATCTTTTTAAGTCGGAGTTGCCTCGTATTTACAAATTGGCGACTATATTTCGAAGCTATTTCCCTAAGAGAGACATCAAATTGTGGTGGTAAATATATACCCTTTCCCTCGTATATAAAATATTTTTCGTATCTTTGCAAATAATTTATGGCTTAATTGATCATATAGTCGGGACAGTATTTAGTAGGGTAAATATTGGGTAATCAGTATTGTGTAAGCAAAATTGTACATATCGGCTTAGTGATTCAATTTTGTGAAAATACGAACTTTATACAATCTAGACTTATGACATTTTCAGAATTAGGTGTTGGAGCAGAGGTATTGCAAGCCATCACCGACTTGGGCTTCGAACGCCCTATGCCCGTGCAAGAAGCAGTATTGCCAATATTGCTAAATTCAGAAACCGACTTAATAGCATTGGCACAAACTGGTACGGGAAAGACTGCCGCCTTTGGCATTCCTACTATCCAAAACCTCGATTATACCAATCCTTATACCGAGGCTGTGATACTTAGCCCCACACGCGAACTATGCGTACAGATAGCCAACGACCTTACCAACTACGCCAAATATATACCCTCGTGTACTGTGGTGCCGGTGTATGGCGGTGCAAGCATAGAGTTGCAAAAGAAGGCTTTAAAGAAGGGTGCCAAAATAATAGTGGCTACTCCGGGGCGTATCAACGACCTTTTGCGTCGCAAGTATATCGACCTTTCGCATGTACGTTGGGCTGTGCTTGACGAAGCTGACGAGATGTTGGATATGGGATTTAAAGACGACCTTGATTTTATTTTGGCTCAAACACCCGAAGACAAACACACCCTGCTATTTTCGGCCACCATGCCCGACGAGGTAGCACGTATAGCTTCCAACTATATACACAACCCCAAGGAAGTAACCATAGGTGTACGCAACTCGGGCTCGGCCAACGTAAGGCACTGCTACTACCTGGTGCAAGCCAAAGACCGCTATTTGGCTCTTAAACGTATTGCCGACTACTATCCAAGCATATATGCCATAATATTTTGTCGTACAAGGTCCGAAACACAAGAAGTGGCATCGGCTCTTATCCGCGACGGCTATAATGCCGATGCCTTGCATGGCGACCTTTCGCAGGCTCAACGAGACCATGTGATGGAACGTTTTCGCTGTCGCAACCTACAAATGCTGGTAGCTACCGATGTGGCTGCCCGTGGCTTGGACGTTTCCAACCTTACACATGTTATCAACTACAACCTCCCCGACGAAATAGAACAATACACCCATCGCAGTGGTCGTACAGGTCGTGCCGACAAAACAGGCATATCCATCGCTATAGTAAACCTTCGTGAAAGACATAAGATTAAGGCTATCGAAAAGATAATAAAGAAAAAGTTTGAGCAGGTGCCTGTGCCAACAGGTATGGACGTATGCGAGAAACAGTTCTACAATCTTATAGCCAAAGTGGAACGTGTGGAGGTAAACTACGACGAGATAAGCAAGTTTGTATCCGAAGTGGTTAAGCGTTTGGAATGGATGGATAAGAAGGAACTGATAAGCCGCTTTGTGTCGTTGGAGTTTAACCGTTTTTTGGAATACTACCGCAATTCGCCCGACCTGAATGTGGCCGAGAAAGAGGAGAAAGCCAAGATAGAAAAAAAGAAAAGTAAGGTGCAGCACAACGATGTGGGTATGGCTCGCCTATTTTTCAACCTTGGCTACGATGACAAAATATTGCCCCAACGTCTTATAGGTTTAATAAACGACACTTGTGATAACAAGGATATCAAGATTGGCAAGATTGACATAATGGAACGTTTCTCGTATGTGGATGTAGACGGTTTTTATGCCAACGATATCATAGAGGCATTCCACGGCGAAACCTATCGTAGAAAACCACTTATAGTAGAGGCAGCCAATGCCAAGAAAGCCGGCAACGACAAGAAAAGTCGCCGTCGTAGCAAAGGCAATGACATCGACAAGAAGACAGCCAAAGAAAGTCGTAGCAACAAAAAAGGTGATAAGAAATCGAAAGGCAACAACACATCTGACAAGAAAAAGAAAAGAAAAAGAGTACAATACAAATAAATAAAATAGAGGGCAACTTCACACAGAAGTGCCCTCTCTATATATATGGCTGATAGATTATTCGCCTAATGTAGCCACCATAACGGCTTTGATAGTATGCATACGGTTTTCGGCTTCGTCGAATACTATAGAGTTTTCGCTTTCGAATACTTCTTCAGTAACTTCTACACCATCAAGACCGAATTTTTTGAATACATCTCTTCCAACTTGAGTTTCCAGGTTGTGGTATGCCGGCAAGCAGTGCATAAATTTGCATTTAGGATTGCCTGTCATTTCCATCATCTTGGCATTAACTTGGTAAGGTTTCAAAAGAGCTATACGTTCGGCCCATACTTCATCAGGTTCACCCATACTTACCCATACGTCGGTATATAAGAAGTCGCAACCTTTTACACCTTCTTCTACATTGTCGGTAATAGTAACTTTGGCACCTGTTTCTTTAGCTATAGCTTGGCAAGTGTCTATAAGTTCTTGGTCTGGTTGCAATCCTTTAGGAGCAACTATTCTTACGTCCATACCCATTTTTGCACCACCTACCATAAGGCTGTTACCCATATTGTAACGAGCATCACCTATGTAAGCGTACGATACTTGGTTAAGAGGTTTGTCAACATGTTCGCTCATAGTAAGGAAATCGGCAAGAATTTGAGTTGGGTGAAACTCATTTGTAAGTCCATTCCATACAGGAACTCCGGCATATTTTGCCAATTCTTCTACTGTTTCTTGCTTAAAACCGCGGTATTCAATACCGTCGTACATACGTCCTAGTACGCGAGCTGTGTCGGCCATAGATTCTTTTACACCTATTTGACTACCCGAAGGTCCTAAGTATGTAACGTGTGCTCCTTGGTCGTAAGCTGCACATTCAAAAGCACAACGAGTACGAGTACTGGTTTTTTCAAATATCAAAGCGATATTTTTGCCTTTAAGCTTAGGCTGTTCTGTACCTGCATATTTAGCACGTTTTAGGTCGCGAGCCAAATCCAACATATATTGGATTTCCTTTGGAGTGAAGTCCAACAACTTCAAAAAATTTCTGTTTCTTAAATTAAATGCCATAACTCTTTAATTTATATTGATTAATAAATATATATGTTATTTTACTATTCTTGTTCCACATGAAGGATTACCCAGCTGTCCGGCTTCGGTAATTACACATTCTTTACCGCCGTTTTCTACAAACATTATACCGGCTCTTATCTTAGGAGCCATACTACCTTCGGCAAAATGGCCTTGTTCCAGATATTGTTTTGCTTCGGCCACTGTTATAACGTCGAGGGCTTTCTCGTCGGGTTTGCGGAAGTTGATATACACTTTTGGCACATCGGTAAGAATATAGAACTCGTCGGCTCCTATTTGTATTGCTGTAAGTGCCGATGCCAAATCTTTATCTATAACGGCTTCTACACCACATATTCTATTGCCATCTTTTATTACAGGTATTCCACCACCACCTACAGTAACTACCACAGTTCCGTTTTTGGCCAACTTTTCTACTATACCTACATTGCTTATGGCTACAGGTTTGGGCGATGGAACCACTTTGCGCCAGCCGTTACCTTTGGGGTCTTCGCGATATACAGAACCATTTTCTTTGGCAAACTGTTCGGCTTTCTCCTTGGTATAGTATGGCCCAACGGGTTTGGTAGGGTTTTGAAACATCGGGTCGTCCTTGCTTACTACCACTTGGGTAACCAATGTAACGATATCTTTTTCTATCTCATACTTTGCAAACATATTGCGAAAACCCATCTCTATAAGGTGTGCAATAGACCCTTGGGTTTCGGCCACACAGAAGTCCATAGGCATCGATGGAATATTATATTCCCGAAAACCGCCTTCGTGTTGGAGCATTACATTGCCTACTTGTGGGCCGTTGCCATGACCTATAACAAGGTTGTACCCTTGTTTTATCAAACTGTACAACGATTCGCAAGTGTTCTCAACATTTGCTATTTGTTCTTGATATGTTCCTTTTTGCCCACTGCGAAGCAACGCATTGCCTCCAAATGCAACAACAGCTAATTTGTTCATAACTGATAATATCTTTATCTTTAAATATTTATATTCTTTACTAGTAATTTTGAAAAGTGCAAAGATACATAATATTTTTGAACAAAACCCCTTTGAATAAGAAAATATTTTACGAGGGTGAAATATTTTGTTGAGAATTTATCTTTTTTGTGTAACTTTGCACTTCGATTTAAAGAACAAAGATTAGTATAAATAGTTTGTAAATAACATATTATGAATCCTTTCAAGAAACTGCTCGGTCAAACGGCAATATATGGTTTACCAAGTATATTGGGACGCTTTCTCAACTACTGCTTGGTTTTTTTGCATACAAACATTTTTGTTACAAGCAACTATGGTGTACAAAACTATTTCTATGCCATAGCAGCCTTTATGGCCGTGGTGCTTACCTATGGAATGGAAACGGCCTACTTCCGCTATACATCGCTGGAAGACAACAAAGACCGAGTGTTCTCAACATCGCAATACTCGCTGTATTTCACCACCATACCTATACTCGTACTGCTACTCCTTTTCTCCAAACCTGTAGCAGCATTCCTTGGCTACCCCGACAACGCCAACTATGTGGTTTGGTTTGCACTGATGCTCTCGTTCGACGCCCTTACCATTATACCCTTTGCCCGCTTGAGGGTCGAAAACAAAGCCTTGAAGTTCGCCTCGCTAAAGTTTATGAACATACTGATAAACATAGGTTTCAACCTCGTATTCCTGCTTTGGTTCCCAACGTGGTATGCCAATAGCGATGGCCAAGGGGTGATAGCCCACCTCTATAACCCGCAGTGGAATGTAGAGTATGTGTTTATAGCCAACCTTATAGCAAGTGCTGTTACCTACATCGTGTTGCTTCCATCGGCACTCAACCTCAAGGGCGGCTTCGACAAAGCGTTGTGGAAGAAACTGTTTGTATATGCTTTTCCGCTACTTTTCTTTGGCATGGCAGGCATTGTCAACGAGACTTTCGACCGCATACTGCTCCGCTACCTCCTGCCACACGATATTGCCGAATCGCAGATAGGCATATACGGCGCATGTTACAAAATATCAATACTTATGACCATTTTTATACAAGCCTATAAGTATGCCGCCGAACCATTTTTCTTCTCCTATGCCAAAGAAAAGGATGCCAAGCAAACCTATGCCGACCTTATGACATACTTTATCATTGCCACCTCACTTATCTTTTTGGCTACCACCCTATTCCTCGATGTGGCTCTATTGATGATAGGCCGGGATTTCCGCGAAGGAAAAGAAATAATTCCTATACTATTGATGGCAAACCTCTTTTTGGGCGTATTTTACAACCTGTCAATATGGTACAAACTTACCAACAAAACCCGCTTCGGTGCCTATATTGCCATAATGGGAGCGGTGATAACTTTGACATTGAACCTCATCCTTATACCACGCATAGGCTATGTAGGTTCGGCGTGGGCAACGCTGTTCTGCTACGGAATAATGATGGTGGTATCATTCGCCTTGGGGCAAAAATATTATCCCATACCATACAATTTCAAACGAATAGTTATGTACCTTGCAGTAGCTGTGGGTATATACTTCGGAGCCACATACTTTTCGCCCGAAAGCACAGTACTCAAATACCTGCTCAATGCCGTATATATAATATTGTATATAGCCCTTGCATACTTCCTCGACCTGCGGAAGGCCATCCGCCGCCGTTGACAACCAATTGGTTCCAACGGGTATAACTACATACCCGTTGGACGAATAAAATTTCCACACCCTATCATCAATCAGCCTGCAACAGGCCATAGGGATAACGGCGGCCTACCGTCAATCATAATCCGATATACGCTCCAAAGCACCCCTAAGGCTTACCAATCAAAAACTTATAACTTTAAGAAAAAAACTTTTCCCTTGTTTGAACAAAAATACATACCCTTGCCTCCCGAAGTTTAAGTTAGGAATAGTGCTAAACAAAGTTTGACTATAAAAGTCGCCACATGCTGCAAAAGAGGGAAACAATTGAGGCAAAAGAAGCAGAAAACTTTGATTGAAACACTGATAAACAGGCAAATAATCATTATCCACAAAGCCGAAGACAACATACAATGTTCGAGCAATCCGCCCGCCGGATACTGCCGTGGTGCCGCCGGCGTTCGAAGCAGCTGCCGGCGGCCTTCGAAAAGGGTGGTGAACGATGTTCGAAAACCCTGGTGGTCGATGTTCGGAAGTGGTGGTGAACGATGTTCGAAAGAGGTGGTGCGCAAATGCCACCTGCAATGGTCGCAAATGCCATCTGCGATGGTTGCAAATGCCATCTGCGATGGTTGCAAATGGCATTTGCAACCCACCCTTTCCGAACAACGGCAACCACCCTTTCCGAACAACGGCAACCACCATATCAGCACAACGGCAACCACCCCGTTCGAACAACACATTTTGGTTTAGACCGAATGCAATTGAAATTTCGGGCGGATTCAACTAGCCCCTACGGCAGATGCAATTTGCCCAATGCAGCATCATATAACAAAAAAAAGCAAAGAGCCGAAGCTCTCTGCTTTACAAATAAAAACCAAATTATTATAGATGACAATATTCTATCTTTCCAACGATTTGTATATAAGCTCGCCTGTACCTATTCTGTAACCCTCGGTTTTGAATATCAAATTGCCGTCCTTGTTTACAATGAATACCAGCGGATAGTTGTCGCGGAAGTATTGGTCGGTATCTTTCAGCATGGCTCTCATCCATTCGTTGTTCTTATCTTCCATTATTATAGCGTTGGCAGGCAATTGTTTGGCTAGCTTTTCGGCGCTAAAGTCCTTGGTCATTCTGCTGGTAGGCACAAGGAATGCCATAGTTCCGTTCCACTGCTCGAACTGTTTTTTGAAAGCAGCCAAATCGTTAATCAAGTGGCGTGTAGGCTCGCGATTGGGGTCGATAAAGCAAAGCACCAAATCTTTTGTTTTCACAAAATCGGCAATAGTGGCGCCATCTTTCCAAGGTGCCGAAGTGGATAAATCCATCTTGCCATAGAGCTCTTTTCGAGGAACCAATGTGCGCAGTTCTATGGTTTGATTTACAGTTTTGCCGGCTTCGATGTTGAAGAATACCAAACGGCTAAGGGTTGTACCGTCGCTGTATCGGTTGCCGGTCGATAGCATGTAGTATCCGGGTTCCAAGTCGAGATTTATAGGGAACGACGCCACCCGAGGGTCGTTCTCATAATCGAAGGTAACAAAATCGCCGTTGTCAAATTTTGCTATCGTGTAATGAATCCAATATTGAGGCTCTACTTCTGTGTTCTTGGTGTAGTTCAATATCAGTTTACCGGTTTCGGTTTTAGGTTTTTCTTCTTCAAAAGAATATATCTTCCATTCGCCATCGGAATAAGCAAACAATTGGTTTGTAGCATTATCAAGGTAAGCAGGGATATTCATACTGCGGCAAGCTGCCACAAAGAATATATCTCTCGAATGCTTGTCAGAGTGGCGTAGGTCGAAAACACCCTTCGGCGATATTGGGCAGTTGTAGTAGTTGCCGTCGTTGTCTATAGTTATGTTTTGGTTTATCCAGTTGCGAACGCCTTCGGCAGAGGCGTTGTCTATCTTCAAGTTCTCGGCCAGGTATTTGTGATATGGGCGTATAAGCTCGTTGGATATACGTGCCGGCAATATTCCCTTCTTGTATACATCTATCGGGTAGTTGCTTTCTTCGTTGTAGGCTATCACAAACTGTTGCAAAGTTTCGGCCTCGCAGTCGCGCAAATCCTTATCGGCAAGGGCTTTCATAAAGTCGTAAAGCGGGAACAATTCGTTCTTTGCCATCATGTTTTCGCTTTGAAGGAAAGCGATAATCTCGCGGTGGTTGCCTTCGCTTTTATGTATTATTTCCCAAACTTGGTCGCTGCTAAGGTTGGGGTTGGTTATATGCTCGATGTCCTCTTGTTTTGGGAATGTGCTTGTGTAGGCATTTCTCACACTGTCTTCGTAATGCAAACGAGCATTGTTTTTGGCTGTTTCCTCTTCGGTAAGCTCTACAGCCACACGGCCTTCTTTAGGAGGACAAATGTCTAACAATTCTGTATATTCCTCGCCACCTTTACGGCTGAGGATGAGGGTTATTGCCGAGTCGTTGCGTACATCTATCTTGGCATAGTTGTACATACCGTCTTTGTCGGCCCAAATCAGCAGGTCGCCCATTCCTGTTGTAAGCGATGCCTGGCCTTGATTGTTGGTAGCTCGTGTGGCAATAGGATA
>JAFWBF010000193.1 GCA_017507285.1 Bacteroidales bacterium
ACGTGCCAACGGCACGTCTCTATAATCGTATTAGACCAACTCATAGATGGATGGCTGTGTCAACATTTTTTGAACCGATAGCAACACCGACGAAGTCTGCACTGCAAAACTTTCAAAAAATATCTTTATATTATCCCGAAATGTGGATTTTTTAAGTTGTCCATAAGACTGCTAGATTATTTCTTCTTCTTCTTTTTCTTAGGTTCTTTTTTTCAGTTATTTTCCAAGTACAAAGTTACACATTTATTTCGATACAAAAGTTAAAAACCTTGCAAACGAACAAATAATTTTTCCTTCCTGAGGGAAATGTGTCTACATCACGATGGAATTTCATCTACATCACGATGGAATTTTGAGGCTATATACCGGCCGAAAATTGATGGTATACCATTATTCCAATTACACCCTATCGTGAAGAGATTTATGATAGGGTGTAAATTTTAATTCATCCAACGGATTATTTAATACTTTAATTACCTTTCTTCAGTAACTCATGATCAATATATATGGTATCGACAGATACAATATAACTAGAAGTATCACTAATAACTATTTTTACATTATCTATTGATATGTCGACAGAAATAACATTATTGAAACGTTCGTAGTTACCTATAATTTGTTCCATTCCATTATACTTCGACAATGAAATTTGCATTACATTTTGCGATGTAGCATTTGCTGATATATAATAAAAACGTAGTGTATCATTGTTATATGGATACTCATATATTAATATTTTCTCAACATCTGGAAATAATGAACAGCTTTGGAATTCACAAAGACACAATAATATCCCAAATAATATCTTCTTCACCATTTTTATTTATTTTTATAATCATATATTCCTTTTCTTATCCACATTTGATCCCTTGGATCATCTCCATAAGGAGGTAATAATTTTGGCACAATTGGAGTAACACACATAGGATCTGGTTTTGAAATTTTATTGACATCTTCATACATTTGCCATTCAGGCATAGATGTGCCAGATTTTATTTGGTAATTCCCAGCTTGTCGCAGAATAAAATCTTCAGGAAATAAACCATATGCTTTAGCAACATATCCAAAATGATGATTTCCCAAATCTTGTGCTTCCATTTCTGCTCCTTTATAAAGGAACGTTGTTATTCCATCGTTCCCCATTCCGTATATGGATTCTTTATCGTTCTTCAAATCCCAATTTCCATTAGTTTTAACAAGTTCTCGAAATTTGAATGGATTCCATATTGATTTTGCCTCCTTTGCATTTTTTTTCAACAAATTCGAATAAATATAATTGACATCAATCTTGCCACCTAATTCACCTAGATTTGTTATACGATTATTTTCTTTGAGAAAGACTTTGTTGTCAGTGTTGTCATTTCGAATCACATAACCAAACTTATTTATGATTATACTATCCCCATTTGGGTCTACAACTCGAATAGGATTTAATGCACAATAAGCGTACGGCGACAAACCCGGATACTTATCCGCAAGCGGATCCACGCTAAGCCAATCCGTCAAAATATCGGAATCATAAAACCTCGCTCCGAAGTAGGAAAATCCTGTCTCTGAGTCTCTTTCTTTCCCGGTAAAAGTGAAACGTTCTCCGTAAGAAGTAGTTTTTTTATTAACAAGCGGTTCGCCGTAAGGCATGTATTGCAAATGTTGCACAGGGGTACCGGTCTTGTTGGTTATCCACGAGGCACTGCCAAGGTGGTCGCTATGGTAGTAGTAAATGGCGGAATCCATGTTGCCATAACGTAGCTTGTCGCTAACTTTTGGTAGCAACGAGGACTGTATTTTTGATGGTTTATGCATGGCAAAATGTTCCATAATTCAACTGTTTTTCGAAGTGCAAAGGTACACATTTATTTTGAGACAGATGTTAAAAACGTGGCAAACGAACAAATAATTTTTCCTTCCCGAGAGGAATTTATCTACATCACGATGTAGTTTCATCTACATCACGATGAAAATTCATCTACATCCCGAGGGAATTTTGAAGTGGTATATTGGTAGAAAATTGATGGTATACCATTATTCCAATTACACCCTATCGTGAATAGATTTATGATAGAGTATAAAATAAATTGACAATAGGCTATCATATTTTTTTACTGCTACCGGAAAAAACTAAAGGTTGTTACGCCCCCTCTCAATATATTTAGGCAACTTCTAAAAATTCCACGTTCTATGAAATATTAACATGTAATGAAGAACTTTTGCGTTGTTGACTTCGTCGACGTTACTATCACTCGAAAGAGCTAATACTTAGGTATTTCTCTTTAGTCGCTTAATAACAACGTTGACGTTTTTTTACGTAAATCTTTCTATTTCTTTTTGGGGTCGCATAGCCGGCTACATTCAACCCAAAGAAATGTATTGTAAAGACGTACTACGGTGCGTCTCTGCTAGCAAAATTCCGCAAATCATAAGCAAAGCAATTTTTAGAAGTTTCCAAAAACGAAATATTATCTGAAAAAGTCGTATCTTTGCAACAGTGAATATAGATTTGATTTATCTTTACAAAACTGTATATCAATTTTGTAGAGTAATATTTTTTTAGTATTAGACAATTATAATTATAAAATAAATGTTCAAAATAGTCAACAAAAAGGAATTGGCACAGGATACTGTGCTTATGGAAGTGCAAGCGCCGCGCATAGCCCAATCGGCTTTGCCGGGCCAGTTTCTTATCGTAAAGATGGATGAAAACGGCGAGCGAATACCTCTCACTATCAGCGATTATAATTTAGAGCAAGGTACGGTTACGATAGTTTTCAAAGTTATTGGCAATTCCACACGCAAGATGGCACAATACAACGTTGGCGAAAGCTTTCGCGATGTTGTAGGTCCGCTAGGTCGCCCATCGGAGTTTGTATCGCTTTCGGAAGAAGAACTAAAACAGAAGAAGTTTGTTTTCGTTGGCGGTGGAGTGGGCATAGCCCCTATATATCCACAAGTAAAATGGTTGCACAACCATGGTGTGGAGGTTGATTGTATAATAGGTGCACGCACCCGTTCGCTATTGGTGTTTGAAGAGGAGCTACGCAGTGTATGCAACCTATATGTTACCACCGACGATGGTTCGTCGGAATACAAAGGAGTGGTAACCGAAGTGCTGAAAACCCTTATTGACGGAGGCAAGAAGTATGACGAAGTTATTGCCATAGGCCCGATGATAATGATGAAATTTGTGTCGCAAACAGCTCATAGCTATGGAATACGCTGCACCGTAAGCCTCAACTCGCTTATGGTTGACGGCACCGGTATGTGTGGTGCCTGCAGAGTGAGCATTGGTGGCGAAACCAAATTCACCTGCGTTGATGGTCCGGAATTTGACGCCTCGCTGGTAGATTTCGACCTGGCAATGAAACGCCAAGCCATGTACAACACCGTTGAAGGTAAAAAACAAATGGAAGCCGAAGAAAAGGCCGAAGGTCATATATGCCACATAGGAGGCATAACCGAGGAGATGCGCGACAAGAAACGTCGCATACCCGTTCGCGAGCAAGACCCGAAAGTACGGGCCAAAAACTTTGACGAAGTATGTCTAGGCTACAACGCCGAAGAAGCAATACTGGAAGCCCAACGCTGCCTAAACTGCAAGAACCCTCAATGTGTAAAAGGCTGCCCTGTAAATATTCATATCCCCGACTTTATCAAATACGTAGCTGAAGGCAACTTTATGGAAGCGGCCAAGGTTATAAACAAAGATACCGCATTGCCGGCAGTGTGCGGACGTGTGTGTCCACAAGAAAAACAATGCGAAGGCAACTGTGTGCTAGGCAAGAAAGGCGAAGCGGTGGCAATAGGAAAACTAGAACGCTTTATTGGCGACTGGGTAAGGGAAAACAACATAGCGTTTGACAAACCGGTGGCCAACAACGGTCACAAAGTGGCCGTTATAGGCAGTGGCCCATCGGGCATAACTTGTGCCAAAGAACTGATGATGATGGGCTACGACGTTACTGTTTTCGAAGCCCTTCACGAATATGGCGGAGTACTTGTGTATGGCATTCCGGCATTCCGTTTGCCAAAAGAAACAGTGGTACGCTACGAGATAGAGAATGTACAACGTATGGGAGTACATTTTGAAAAAGACATCATAATAGGCCGCACCGTATCCATCGACGACCTGATGGACAAAGAAGGTTTCGAAGCTGTATTTATAGGTTCGGGAGCCGGCCTTCCAAACTTTATGAATATAGAAGGTGAAAACCTTTGCGGAGTGGTTAGTGCCAACGAGTTTCTAACCCGAAACAATCTTCTTTTTGCATACAAAGAAGGCTATGAAACACCCAACTATGTAGGCAAACGAGTAGCCGTTGTGGGTGGTGGCAATGTGGCCATGGATGCTGCCCGCACCGCTTTGCGACTGGGAGCCGAGGTTAAGATTGTATATCGCCGTAGCGAAGACGAATTGCCGGCACGTGCCGAAGAGGTACATCATGCCAAAGAAGAAGGAGTAGAATTCCACCTACTATGCAACCCCATAGAAATATTGGGCAACAGCGAAGGCTGGGTAAGCGGAATGAAATGTGTACGTATGGAACTTGGCGAACCCGATGCTTCGGGAAGAAGAAAACCGGTGGTAATGCCAAACTCTGAATTTGTGCTGGACGTAGACATGGTGATAATGAGTATAGGAACAAGTCCAAACCCTCTTATTTCGAGCACAACACCCGGATTGGAAATAAACAAAAAGAACTGTATTGTTGCCGACGAAGAAAGCGGTCAAACATCACGCCCCGGAGTATTTGCAGGCGGCGATGCCGTAAGCGGTGCCGCAACAGTAATATTGGCAATGGGTGCCGGAAAAAGAGCAGCCAAAGCTATAGACAATTATATACGCAACAAGAAATAAATCAAACTAAAGTAATATAATTTCAAATCAAATAGCACAAAAACAGTTGGGGAAGAAGATTAAACCAAATCTTCGACCCCACTTTTTTTCATCCTCTCCCCAAGCACAATAATAAAAAAGGCTGTCCGTTATTGTGTAAAATTAAAAATAGTTATATCATGAAACATATTCTGAAAACAGCATGGTTGCTACTATTCTTTTTTTCAAATGCATCAATGCATATAGTAGCACAAGAAGAAGAGTATCCCACCAAAACCCTTTCGCCATACTTTGTGGTGCTTAGC
>JAFWBF010000194.1 GCA_017507285.1 Bacteroidales bacterium
TGGTTAAGTGTGGATCCGCTTGCGGATAAGTATCCGAATATTTCTCCGTATGCTTATTGTGGGTGGACCCGACCAACGGGAGCTGATGAGCACCGCTTGATTGAATTTAATATTGCGAATAACCCGGTTAGGTTGGTGGACCCGGATGGGGAGGAGATTATAGCTGCACTTGTTGGTGCTGCTATAAATGCATCAGTAGAAATAGTATCTCAAACTATAAGTAAAGGATTTGATAATTTAGATAATGGCAAAGGATTTTTTGAAGATTGGGATGATAATATTGATTGGGCTGACGTAGGAATTTCTGCTGTAGAAGGTTTCGCAAATGGTTTAATACCGGGAACAGGTAAAGCTGCTAAACTAGCATTAGAGGGTGGTATGATGGCACTAAGATCTACTATAGATTATTCTGTTAATGAAAAAAGTAACGGAGAAAAAGTATTTTCTTTTATTTTTGGCAAAGATGAACATGAGAAAAAATTTGGTGAGATAGGTATTGATATGTGTGGAGAATTTACGTCTTTTTTATTCGGTAAATCCATGCAAATAGACAATATTCCATTTAAACGACAAAGTTTTGCTGAATGTGCTTTTGAAACAGGATTAAGGGGCTCATTATCCGGAGTTGTTAGCACTCCATTTGAATATTGGAAAGCTGATTATAAACGACGTAATCCCTATGTAAAAACTCCTATAATAATTATAGAGTCGCCTAAAATTGTGGGAAGCTTTTCATAAAACTATTATGTATCGGTATCCATATACTAATTATTCTACATCATACCTGAAATTATAGTACAAAATAGATAAACAGCATTTATCATGAATAAAGAAACTATAAAACAACTGATTTTTATTGCATGCTATATTAATTTTTTTCTTGTCGTTTTTATATCCTTTGTAATGATTGACGAACCTAAAAATGTATCTGAATATTTAGAGAAAACAGCATACACAGAGAGAGGGTATGCTATATTTTGTGGAGACGGAATGAATGGCCAAAGGATGGTTCGTGGAATTTACCATATCTATAACAAAGATGGTCTATTCCAAACTATTGTTGAAGGTGGATATTCGTCACCTTATGCAACAGAAAATTATTTTGGAAGTAAATATGTGTGTTATTATGATATAACAAACCCAAATAACCATTATATATGTTATGATAGCATAATTTACGATTCTAAACCAGTGTATAAAACTAAAGGTTACATTGTAAATACAACCAAACCAGCCTTATTTCCGGAAGCGGCCGGTATAACGATTTGCTGGAAATCGCGAGAAGGGAAATGGAAGTTGATTGATCAATCAATAAGTGTATGTGAATACGATAAATACAAA
The DNA here is from genome assembly GCA_017507285.1 of Bacteroidales bacterium. Classification (GTDB taxonomy): domain Bacteria; phylum Bacteroidota; class Bacteroidia; order Bacteroidales; family P3; genus HGM05376. Next base: position 1,342 of record JAFWBF010000194.1, read on the forward strand.
GCTATAAAGAAAAAATGGAGACCTATAGAAATATCTGTTTTCAAAACACAGGGTGGATTTTTGGCTCAAGTGGTGGATTAAAAAATTATTGATGTTATGGAATATATAAGACCTTTTTTTTGCATTCGTGTTGGCGGTTTTACTGCAGCTGAATTTATATTATTGATAATTGTCGCAATAGTAAGTACTTATGTGTTTAAACGTAATGAGAAAGTGTTCCAAATATATTATACCGAACCTAAAAGCAATATACCTACAGATAAATTCAACAAAGTATTATGCGAAATAAATTTGTCCTTCAACAAAACAATACCATGGATGATACTAATAGTGTCAAATGTACATTATTGGTTTCCACGTGTAACATATTTTACTATTGGATGTATAGTAGCCAATATAATTATAATTCTTTTGCTTTCGAAACATGATAGAAAGTCGGATGCCGGTTATAACACCTACACACGATTAGTGGCATTTTTATGTTGTTTAGCTCGTGTATACTACACGATAGAACCATTAACCAAGGATCCGAAGAAAAAGAAGAAGAAATAGATGTTTGCACTTGTGTGCTTTGCGTTTTTTTTGCTTCGACGAACTCAAGTTCCGTAAATTGCCTACAAAGCAATTTTTAGAAGTTGCCAGAAATTGACTAAAGAAAGAGCTGTCGGCATGAGGGATGGCATTTAGATGGCAGTTGGAATATTGGATTATTCAAATTTGTTTCGGTATACCGAGTAGGCGACGGCTATGAGCGACAGCAGTGATACCAACACAAACACCGCTACAAAGTCCACAGCCTGCATAGCCACCGGGAAGCTGCTTACTACAAAGTTTTCGCCCATCTTGATGATTCCAAACTCTTGTTGCAACAAGCATATCACAAAGCCTGCTGCCATGCCGCTAAGTACTCCTACCAAGGCTATAAGTAGGCCTTCGGCAATGAAGATTGTTCGGATAAGGCGTTTGTCCGCACCCATACATCGAAGGGTGTTGATATCCTTGCGCTTGTCTATGATAAGCAACGAGAGCGACGAGATAAGGTTGAGGGTTGATATAAGTACTATAAGTGCTGCCACAAGGAATATGGCCGTACGTTCGGATTTGAATATCTTGTAGTATAGAGGTTGTTGGTCGAAGCGGTCTTTCACTACGTAGTCGTTGCCAAGCAGGCGTTGTATGTCGGTTTTGGCATGTGCCACCTCGTTGGGGTGTCGAACATTTATTGCTATTGACGATACTTCGTCGGGTGCATAATTCATTAGGTCTCGAACAAAGTCGATGTTGGCCAATATATATTTTCTGTCGAAGTCGTCTTGGATGTTAAACACGCCCGTTGTAAGGGCATATTGGCTATTGAAAGCTCTATCGAACGATAGGCCTATGCTGGCACTGCGTTTGGGTATGTGTATTCCTACGGGGGAGTGGGCATCATAGTGGCTTATGCCTAGCTCGTAGTACACTCCTAGGCCCATCACTATGTATTGGTTAGACTGGGAGTTTTTCAGCTCATAACGACCCATGTACAGCATGGTGTCTATACCAGTCATGGCCGCATAGCTGTCGGCTACGCCGCGCACTGTGGCTATCTTGTTGCGTTCCTTATAGGTAACCCACATGTTTTCTTCTACTATAGGCGAGGCATACGCTACGGTGGGTAGCGATGTTATGCCGTTATAGTTAACGTTGGAAAGGCGGAAGGTTTTGCCCTCTTTGGCTTCTATTTTCAGCTCGGGGTCAAAAATGTTGAAAAGTGATTGGGTAAGGCTACCGATGCCGTTATATACCGACAATACTACAATCAAAGCCATGGAACTAATGGCGATACCTATAAGCGAAATCCACGATATAACGTTGATTACGCTTCGTTTTTTTTGCGAAAAGAGGTATCGGCGAGCTATAAACAAGGCTGGGTTCATGTGGTTTTGATTGCGTTAAAAAATGTCGAATTAGTGTGTGTTGATGATGGCCTTTTTATTGTTTCAGCAGGTTTTCGATATTCTCAATATAGTCCAACGAGTCGTCCAAATAGAAAAAGAGGTTGGGTATTATGCGTAGCTGTTTGCCCACACGATAGCCCAGCCTACGACGAAGGTCGGGAATGTTTTCCTGTATCTTATTCATTACCTCATCTTTCGAATCGCCACCGATAGGGAAGATGCTCACCAAAATGCGTGCTATCGATAAGTCGGGCGACACACGTACACGTGTAACCGTAATCATCGAATTGCCCAATAGGCTTTTGGTTTCTTTCTGAAAAATCTCGCTCATATCCTGTTGTATAAGTCGAGCTATTTTTTGTTGTCTTGTACTATCCATATTTTGCAAAGGTACTAATAAATATTTATACAGAAAAGTTATTTTTTTTTATCGTTGAAAATCATAGGTTTGTACGTATCCTGAAGGGTTGGTAAAGCCGTTTGAGGGGGTGAAAAAAACGATGTTTTTTTTGTTTTGAGATGCTTAAGTTGAAATTTTCCGACAAATAAAATTTTTCAATTCCGATATTTTGTGTAGTTTTGCAAATCAAAAGAATGGATATATGGATTTGGTAAAAGCGAAGAAATATCTGGGACAGCACTTCTTGAAGGACGAGAATATTGCACGGCGAATATCTGAAAGTCTGTCGGATAGCGTTGGCAATGTGTTGGAGATAGGTCCCGGTATGGGGGTACTTACAAAGTATGTGTTGAAACGCAACTACCCCAATTTTTGGGTTATAGAAATAGATGAAGAGTCGGTTCGGTATTTGGAAAATCATTATCCGGAGTTGAAAAATCACATTTATTTTGGTGATTTTTTGAAATTGGATTTGTCGCAGCTGTTTTCGGCCGAGAAGTTTTCGGTGATAGGCAATTTTCCATACAATATTTCGAGCCAGATATTGTTTAAGGTATTTGAAAACCGCAGGCAGATACCCGAGGTGGTGGGAATGTTCCAGAAGGAGGTGGCCGAAAGGGTGGCTGCCAAGCCGGGCAATAAAATATATGGTATATTGAGTGTGTTGCTTTCGGTGTTTTACGATATAGAATATCTGTTTACAGTGGACGAACATGTGTTTAACCCTCCGCCAAAGGTGAAGTCGGCTGTAATACGTTTGGTGCGTAATGATGTGGAAGCATTGGATTGCGACGAGACTTTGTTTGTTCAGGTGGTGAAAGCGGGTTTTAATCAACGTCGAAAAACACTGCGTAATGCATTAAAAGCATTGGGCAGAAGTTTGGAAAATGTGCCTGACAATATGTTGCAAGCAAGGGCCGAACAGTTGGCTGCCAATGACTTTATTGAGATAACAAAGATATTAGAAAAAGAACGAAAAGGTTAGTTTAAAAAAATAGTAATAAGAATAAAAAATAAAAGAATAATGACATTATCTGTTTTAGATTCGATAGTTTTGAGTTTCGCTTTTTCGGTGAATATGTTTTTGGTGTCGGTGGCTGCCGCCAAGGGTGGTGGTATACGATATACCAAAGGTATTTTGCAGTCGTTGCTTTTGATATGTTTTCAATGTGCATTCCTGTATGTTGGACTGTGGATTACGAGCTTGTTTAGGATAGGAGAAATGGAGTACGACAAGTGGTTGACTTCAGGTATGCTTATGATTATTGCAATAAAATTGGCTGTCAATGCCATAAAGAAGCAAGGGTCAAGAGATAGTGTAGCTATTAAGGGCTTGAAAACTATGTTGTTTTTGGCTGTTGCTGCTTCGATGGATACCTTTATAATAGGAATGGGGTTGGGCTTTAGCTATAATACTGAAAGTTTTACGCTTACCATCGTAGCCACTGCTATATTGGGCTTTTTGGTTTCGCTGATGGGTGTATTTATGGGTAGACAAAACAGCAAGGTACCTGTGCGGGTACTGATAGGTGCCGAGGCTCTTTTATTTGCAGAACTGGCGATAAAGATGTTTTTTGAATAGCAAAATATTCTTGCCGATGAAAAAGATATTAATATTGTTATGCTCGTTGTTGGGCTTGTGTTCGTGTAGTTCGGACAAGGTGCCCGAAGGTGTAATACCCGAAGATACGATGGTGCCCATACTTGCGGAGATGCATTTGGCAAATGCCTATTTCTCGGTTGAATATACCGACGATTCGCTTGCTTACAGCCAAGCCGTCAACTATACACAAAAGCAGGTGCTTGACAAATACGGAATAACATTTAAGCAATTTGGAAAAACTATTGCCTATTATACGGATAATCCCGAGAAGTTTAAGGGTATATACGAAAAGGTGATACAACAGTTGGATAAAAAATAAAAACCTTAAAAGACATGTTGGTAAAAACATACGGTAGTGCTATCTATGGTGTAAATGCGTTGACTATAACCGTAGAGGTAAATGTGGAACAGGGTGTGAATTTTATGCTGGTTGGTTTGCCAGACAATGCTGTGAAAGAAAGTCAGCAACGGATAGAGTCGGCATTGCACCAGTATGGCTACAGAATACCCGGTAAAAGGGTGGTTATAAACATGGCACCTGCCGATATACGTAAGGAGGGCTCGGCCTACGACCTTACATTGGCAATAGGTATATTGGCCGCATCAGATCAGATAAAAGTCGACAATATTGGTGAATACATCATTATGGGCGAGCTATCGCTCGATGGTAGTTTGCAGCCTATAAAGGGGGTGTTGCCTATAGCTATAGAGGCTCGTAGCAAGGGATTTAAAGGTATAATACTGCCAGCTGCCAATGCCAGAGAGGCTGCAATAGTAAACGATTTGGAGGTGTATGGTGCCGAAAACATAGGGCAGGTGATAGATTTCTTTGAAGGAAAACAAGTGTTGGAACGTACAGAATTTGACACCCGTAAGGAGTTTTACGACAGCTTGAATGAGTATGAGTTTGATTTCTCGGATGTGAAAGGGCAGGAGAATATCAAGCGAGCATTGGAGATAGCTGCTGCCGGTGGGCACAACGTGATTCTTATAGGCCCTCCGGGTTCGGGCAAAACAATGCTTGCCAAGCGTATGCCATCGATACTGCCTCCGCTAAATCTTCACGAATCGTTAGAAACAACCAAGATACATTCTGTGGCCGGAAAGATGCGAAAAGAGGACTCTCTTATATCGGTACGTCCGTTCCGAAATCCGCATCATACAATATCGGATGTGGCTTTGGTTGGTGGCGGTACCAATCCGCAACCGGGCGAGATAAGTTTGGCTCATAATGGGGTGCTGTTTCTTGACGAACTGCCGGAGTTTAAACGTTCTGTGCTTGAGGTGCTACGCCAACCAATGGAAGAACGAAGCATTACAATAAGTCGTGCTAGGATGACTACAGACTATCCGGCATCGTTTGTGCTGGTGGCAGCTATGAATCCTTGTCCTTGTGGATACTATAACCATCCCGATATAGATTGTACATGCCATCCCGGTGCTGTAAACAAGTATTTGGCCAAGGTGAGTGGCCCGCTGATGGATCGTATAGACTTGCATATAGAGGTAACGCCGTTGAGCCATTCGGCATTGGCCGAGAAAAAACTTGGCGAACCAAGCGTAGTTATAAGACAAAGAGTTATAGCAGCCCGAAAAATACAAGAAGAGAGGTACAAGGACTATAAAGGTATACACTGCAATGCTCAGATGACTACCAAACTGTTTCGCCAGTATTGCGAAATAGACCAAGAATGTCAAGATTTAATGAAAGCAGCAATGGATAGGTTGGGACTAAGTGCAAGAGCCTACGACCGGATACTGAAGGTAGCCCGTACGATAGCCGACTTGGATAATTCCGAACACATCAACGCTACCCACTTAAGCGAGGCTATAAACTATCGCAGTTTGGATCGCGAAAGTTGGGGAAGATAGTATTGCGATAACCTTTTTTGGGATAAGCAAAATCCATATAAAATTCCCTCGTGAGGAAAATGAAATTTCCTCGTGAGGGAGTTTCGTATGCATCACGAGGGAGATAAAACTGTATTGTGTGATGTAATTTGTACTATGATCATGAGAGAGGGGATAATATATCATGAAGGGGATGATGGTATATTGTGGTATAGAATATTAATTGCTATCTTAAGGAATAGATATTATGCTTAAACTTTGTACGACTAAATCTAAGAAATTATATTATTTTCGAGTAAAAAAACGGGACAACGCTTTTCAAAGTCAAATAAAAATTGTATCTTTGTACGTCCTAATGATAAGCATTGGCTGTGTATTGGATTGATAAATAAAGAAATAAACAATAAATATATAAACAATATGAAAGTAAAATACCTATTATTGACTGCGATAATGTTCGCAAATGCAAATTTTGCCTATTCGCAAGGCAAAGGTATTTCTGTCGATGTTTTGAAGAAACTTCAACAATCGTATGGAAACACACCGTCCGATAAGGCAATACGCAATGCTATTCATGCAAATGATATTAATAAGTTGGCAATCAATTCGGACAATAGTACCGCTTTTGATTCTTATTTTTCCAACAGAGTAAATTCCAAGGCTGTTACCGACCAAAAGTCGAGTGGCCGTTGTTGGATGTTTACTGGAATGAATGTGATGAGAGCCAAGGCTATAAGCAAGCATAATCTGCCTGCCAATTTCCAATTCTCGCAAGCATATACATTCTTTTGGGATCAATTGGAAAAATCAAACCTTTTCTTGCAAGCTATCATAGACACTCGCAAGCAGGCTATGACAGACAAAACAGTGGAATGGTTGTTTAAAAACCCCATTGGTGATGGAGGTCAGTTTACGGGAGTAGCCAACCTAGTATCGAAATACGGTTTGGTGCCTGCCGGAGTAATGCCCGAAACCTATAGTAGTGAACATACATCGAGAATGTCGAACCTATTAAGTCTTAAGCTTAGAGAGTATGGTTTGGAGCTACGTGAGATGGCTACTCAAAAGGGAATGACTGAACAGAAACTCGAAGCACGCAAGGCCGAGATGCTGGAAACCATTTATCGTATATTGGCATTGAACCTTGGAGTTCCACCATCAGAATTTACATGGACTCGCACTGATGCAAGTGGCAAACCGGTGTCGACCAAAAAATATACTCCAAAGTCGTTCTTTGAAGAGTATGTAAACGAAGATTTCTCTAAATACTACATGATTATGAACGACCCCACCCGAGAATATTACAAAGTGTATGAGATAGAGTATGACCGTCATGTGTATGATGGAGAGAACTGGAAATATCTGAATCTGCCTATGGAAGAGATTGCCGAAATGGCAATAGCTTCGATAAAAGACAGTGTGATGATGTACTTCTCCTGCGATGTGGGTAAATTTCTTGATAGAGAGAAAGGTTTTATGGATTTAAATAACTACGACTATGAGTCTATAATGGGTACAACTTTTGGTATGGATAAAAAACAACGAGTATCGACCTTTGCCAGTGGTTCGTCGCATGCCATGACTCTTTGTGCCGTGGATTTGGATGAAAATGGTAAACCTAAAAAGTGGATGGTGGAAAACAGCTGGGGTCCAAGCTACGGACACAACGGTTTTCTTATAATGACCAACGAATGGTTTAATGAATATATGTTCCGCTTGGTAGTGGAAGAAAAATATATACCTGCCAAAACCAAAAAACTGTTGGAACAAAAAGCTATAATGCTCCCACCATGGGATCCAATGTTTTTGCCCGAAGAATAAAAAAACAAACAAAATTATAAATTACATATAAGATGAAGAAGATAATTATTGCAATTGCATGTTGCACATTGGTATTCAATGTTGCAGAAGCAAAAAAGAAAAAAAATGAAGTAAAGAAAGAAGAAGGTTTTGTGTTTACAACAGTAAAAGAAAACCCTATTACATCAATCAAAAATCAACATCGTAGCAGTACATGTTGGAGTTTTAGCGGATTAGCATTTTTTGAAAGTGAACTTCTCCGTATGGGAAAAGGAACCTATGATTTGGCCGAAATGTTCCTAGTATCCAAAACAATGCAAGATCGTGCAAAATATTGTGTGCGTCTTCATGGTGATGCAGGTTTTACACCTGGTGGTAGTTTCTATGATGCAGTTTTCTGCTTGCGTAACTATGGTATGGTTCCACAAAGTGCTATGTCTACTCCGGGAACATTGTACAGCAATGATACACTTCCAAACCACAGTGAACTTGATGCTGTAGCGGGTGGTTATGTTAATGCTATAGCAAAAGGTCGTTTCAAAAAACTTTCTCCGGCTTGGATAAAAGGTCTTACAGCTATTTATGACACTTATTTGGGCGAATGTCCTGAAAAATTCGTTTACAATGGAAAGGAATATACTCCTAAATCATTTGCAAATGAATTGGGATTGAATATGGATGACTACGTGTCTCTAACATCTTACACTCATCAACCTCTTTATAGTACATTTTCTCTTGAAATCCAGGATAACTGGCGTCAAGGTTTGTCTTATAACTTGACTATTGACGAGCTAATGGAAGTTATCGATAATGCTGTAAGAAATGGTTATACTATAGCTTGGGGTGCCGATGTAAGTGAAGATGGTTTTACACGCAATGGAGTGGCTATTGTTCCTGATATGGAAAAAGCTGCTGAACTTGGAAGTGATATGGCTCATTGGTTGGGTTTGAGTGCTAGTGCTCGTAAAGATGAACTAAATGCCAATATACCTGAAAAGGAAATTACTCAAGAAATGCGCCAAGAAGGATATGAAAACTGGACAACTACAGATGACCACGGTATGCTTATCTATGGTATTGCAAAAGACCAAAACGGAAAAGAATATTATATGGTAAAGAATAGCTGGGGTAAGAGTGGTAAATATGAAGGTATATGGTATGCTTCGAAAGCTTTTGTGAAATACAAGACTATGAATATCTTGGTTCACAAAGATGCGATTCCTACAGCAATCAAAAACAAAGCTAAAATAAAATAGAACTTGTGTAAATAATAAAAAGAAAAACGTTGTCAATTTCAAACGAAATTAACAACGTTTTTCTTTTTATTAGAGCCATTTTGCGGACTCGAACCGCAGACCTACGCATTACGAATGCGTTGCTCTACCAACTGAGCTAAAATGGCAAGTTGTATATACAAAAAGTCGGGGTGAGAAGACTCGAACTTCCGGCCTCCACGTCCCGAACGTGGCGCGCTAGCCAACTGCGCTACACCCCGATAAACAAAAAAAGTGTCCTCGCAGGGACTCGAACCCTGGACCCAATGATTAAGAGTCATTTGCTCTACCAACTGAGCTACGAAGACAAACTTTTATCGTTTTTGCGAGTGCAAAATTACTAATTATTTTTTATTTACAGAAGAAAAAAAGAATATATTTTATTCAATAAATTAATTTTATTGGATAATAAACGTATAATCAGATAATTATTTTTATATTATTCTGGATTAATTTTCTTCTTTTCTGATGGAAAAATTGTGGTTTTTCTACCTTTTTTGTGGTGAAATGAATAAATTTGACCTATTTTTATTGCAGAAAATATGTTTATTCAATGAGTAAGGCTAAAAGTCATTGACTTTTAGCCTTATACTGCTTTTTATTTATTTGTTATGAGAAAATCCGCGATCTTTTATTTTTTGAGATTTGCTTAGTATCAGCCAAGTGTCGGTTGGTTCTTTTCTTTTGTCGAGTTCTTGGATATGGCGTTTCATGTCGTCAATCAGACGGTCGGCCAAGTCGATGCCTGTACCTTGACGTACCACTATACGCATAACCACAACATTTTCCATGTTTTCGGGTAGCGAATATGCTGGGATTTGCCATCCGTCTTGCCTCATGGCATCGGAGAGATCGTAGAGCGTCCATTTCTTTTTAGATTGATCTTTTATGTACCAGCAGAATAATGGGTTGGGGGTGTTTTCGTTCAGTAAGGTGAATCCAAGATGTTTAATTTGTTCACTCAAATAGTTTTTTGTTTCCATCACATTGTACTGAATGTCTTTGTATCCTTTAAATCCCAAGCGGATGAATTGGTAATATTGGGCCAATACATAATTTCCGGGTCGTGAAAAATTGATGGCAATAGTTCCTACTTCGTTACCCAAATAGTTTACATTAAAAACCATGTTGTCGGGTAAATATTTTTTGTCTTTCCATATTACCCATCCCAATCCCGGATATACTAATCCGAATTTATGTCCTGATGTGCTTATGGATAAAACCCATTTTAATCGGAAGTCCCATTTTTTTTCGGGATATAGGAATGGAAGTATGAATCCTCCTGTGGCTGCATCTACGTGTATAGGGATATTCCAATTGGTTTTGCTGTTTAGCTCGTCGAGGGCACTGTTTATTCCCTCTACATCATCGTTCATACCTGTATGGGTTACACCTTGGATGGGAACTACAAGAAATGTGTTTTCATCGCAATGTTTTATTACATCTTCGGCTTGCATGCATGGTTTTTCGAAACTTATGGGTATTATTCTCATTTCTAATTCCCAATAGTGGGCAAATTTTTCCCAAACTACTTGGTAAGCAGATGAAATGATAAAGTTTGGCTTGTCGGTGGATTTGCCTTCGGCTCTGCGGCGTGCTTTCCATCTAAACAAAGCTGCCATTCCCCCCAACATACAAGCTTCGCTTGAGCCAACAGTGCTTGCCCCAGTGCAATATGGTCGTTCGGGACTGTTCCAAAGTTTGGCCATGATGTTTACACATTTTCTTTCAATTTCGGCTGTTTGTGGGTATTCCGACTTGTCGATCATGTTTTTGTCCATTGATTCCGTCATTATTTGCCTTGCTCCTTCGTCCATCCATGTTGTAACAAAAGTGGCCATATTTAAGCGGGCGTTGCCATCAAGCATAGCTTCGTCGTGTACTATTTGATATGCAATTTCTTGTGGCATTGGATTTTTTGGTATCTCGTATTTTGGAGAAACTCTCATGGCTTCTTCTGACCCAAAAACGGAAGTGTCAATATTGTCGGGACGTTTTTCAATTTTGTTTTTCATAGTAATTCTATTTATATGATTAGTAAATTTCTGTATTCCAAACATCAAATTTTATTCCTTTGTTTTGTTCTTTATCTTTTTTATGATTTACTCCTATATATGAATTGTTGGGTGATGATAAACAAAATATTGCTTATTTTGTTGTTTATGTATTACTTAAGATTATATGTGTTAGATTCGATATTATTTAAAGGAGGTTATGAATGAAGGTTATTATTTTTGCTATTATGTTGTTAAGTGTTCCTATTTTCTGTTTTTCAAGAGGTAATATTTTTGTCGAAGGGAAGGATAAGTTGCCTATTAAGGCTCAGAATTTTATAAATTCTAGTTTCGCCACAGAGCGGCTAGTGTATGTAAAAGAAAGTAGAACAATGTTTTTACGAAAAAAGTTTTTGGCAGTTTTTTCAAATGGAATGAAAATAGAGTTTGATTCTAGAGGCAATTGGATAGATATAAAATTTGTGAAAGATGGTTTGCCGGGCAATATTGTCTCCAAAAAGATATTGGACTATTTGAAGGAAAACTATGTCTCGGCTTTTATTTTGGAACTCGAAAAGATGAGTCGTAATATGCTTAGAGTTCTTTTGTCGAATAAGCGAGAGCTATATTTCAATCAATTTGGTGATAGAGTTTTCATTGATATTTAAATATCATAGAATCAGCTATGAAAGAGAAAGGCACGTCGAAAATATTTTTTCGATGTACCTTTTGTATAGTTTTATATTTACATTGTTGATAACATGTGTTTTATCCTACGCTTCCTTCGAGCGATATACTTAGTAGTTTTTGAGCTTCTACAGCAAATTCCATAGGTAGTTTTTTAAGCACATCTTTTGCATAACCATTTACTATCAGGCCTATAGCACTTTCTTGTGAGATGCCTCTCTGTTGGCAATAGAATAGTTGGTCTTCGGATATTTTAGAAGTAGTGGCTTCGTGCTCCAAAATAGCTGTTTGATTGTTGGCTTTTATGTAAGGCCAAGTATGAGCTCCGCACGAGTCGCCTAAAAGTAAAGAGTCGCATTGTGAATAGTTTCTTGCATTGGTAGCACCTTTGGCTATTCGCACCAAGCCGCGGTAGCTATTTTGGCTATGTCCGGCCGATATACCTTTGGAAATAATAGTACTACGAGTATTCTTTCCTATATGTATCATTTTTGTTCCTGTATCGGCTTGTTGGTAGTTGTTTGTAACCGCTACAGAGTAGAATTCGGCTACAGAATCGTCGCCTTGCAGTATGCAACTAGGATATTTCCATGTTACAGCCGAACCTGTTTCTACCTGAGTCCATGATATTTTGGAGCCATTACCCTTACATATTCCACGTTTTGTTACAAAGTTGTAAATGCCACCATTTCCATTTTTATCGCCCGGATACCAATTTTGTACTGTCGAGTATTTAACTTCGGCATCTTTTAGGGCAACTATTTCAACTATTGCAGCGTGTAGCTGATTTTCGTCGCGTTGAGGTGCTGTGCAACCTTCCATGTAGCTTACGTATGCTCCTTCGTCGGCGATGATAAGTGTACGCTCAAACTGTCCGGTGTTTGCTGCATTGATTCTAAAGTATGTAGACAGTTCGATAGGGCAACGCACACCTTTGGGAATATAGCAGAACGAACCGTCGCTGAAAACAGCTGAATTGAGTGCGGCAAAAAAGTTGTCGCCTATAGGGACTACCGATCCAAGGTATTGTTTTACAATGTCGGGGTATTTTTGAACAGCCTCGCTAAACGAACAGAATAGAATACCTTCCTTTGCTAATGTTTCGGAGAATGTGGTTTTTACAGATACGCTGTCCATTACGGCATCCACAGCCACACCGCTTAGTTTTTTCTGCTCTTCGAGCGATATGCCAAGTTTGTTGAAGGTGTCCAACAATTCGGGATCCACTTCGTCGAGGCTTTTCAATTCTTTCTTTTTGGGAGCAGCGTAGTATATAATATCTTGGTAATCAATTTTGTCGTATTTCAGATGTGCCCACGAAGGTTCATCCATCGTAAGCCATTTATGATATGCTTTCAAGCGAAATTCCAACAACCATTCCGGTTCGTTCTTTTTCTTGGAGATATAGCGAATAACATCTTCGTTCAAACCTTTCTCAAGAGTTTCTGTTTCGATATTTGTTACAAATCCATATTTATACTCTTCGTTTGTAACTTCTTGTATTATATTGTTTTTATCTTCCATGGCTACTCTTTTATTACTTTGTTTCTTATTGCAAAGATACGTTTTATTTCGAATCTTTTGTTGTTTTTTTCTTTATTTGCAATATAATATACTGTGTATTTTTTCATGATAGGGTTTCAATCTGTTCTTGGTAGGGTGTCTCACCGTTGACGATAGGGTATTATTTTCTTCTTATATACCGCTACTACCGTTGGTAAAAATCGCTATATATTGTATTGTGTCAAGGCAAATATTTTTTGTTCATTACCTCGGTAAATATAATAACGTTTTTCCGCAAAAAATATTTTTTTCGCAGGCAGTAAAAATACATCGTGATCTAGATGAAATTTCCTCGTGAGGGAGATTTATCCGGATCGTGATGTAGATAAATTTGGATCGGGAGGGAAATTGGATACCTTGGGGAGGGGGTGTTGAGCTATGGTAGGAGAGGATAGAAATGGGTCTACAAATTATCCAATTTTTCTTCCCTTTGGATAAGGTAGGAGGTGTGGTTATTGCAATGGTATATTTATGGGTGATTATATATAATCTTATCTTTTTGATAAATATCATACTACTAGACTAATAAAGAAATAAAGCTTTCTTTTTTTATAGATATATGTATTTGTTTGATATTTTCTTCTAACATTTTGCAACTATGATTTTTATATGTATATTCTTGCTGCCTTGTTTTTAGGATAGAATACTTATGCTATATTCTTGTAGATATATGGTTTATAATAATTTGTAGAGGTTAATACAATATTCCATTGTCGGCAAAACTGTAATAGGCACTTTTTATGTCATTGCTATCGCACACTATTATGTGGTCCAATAATTTTATATCAAGATAGTTAGCTGCATTTTGTATCTTTTTTGTAAGGGAGATGTCGTCTTGGCTTGGAGTTAGGTTTCCGGAAGGATGATTGTGAGCCAAAATTATAGCAGTGCTGCCTTTTTCCAAGGCTGTTTTGAATATGATGCGAATGTCGACGATAGTTTTTGTTATTCCACCGCTTGCAACTTGCTGTTTGTACAATACTTTGTTGCTATTGTTGAGATGTAAAACCCAAAACTCCTCGTATGAGAGGTTTGCAATTTTTGTACGAATACATTTGTATGCATCTTGGCTTAATTGTATTTTGTTTAGCATTATAGGTTCTTCGTAATGAGATCTGTATCCTAGTTCCAAAGCTGCCAATATGCTTATTGCTTTGGCAGGGCCTATACCCTTGAACTGTTTTGTAAGTTCGGTTACATTGAATTTTGAAAGCTCTGTCAAACTGTTGTTTACATGATTTAGGATACGTTTGCCCAAATCTACTGCACTCTCTTCGTTTGTGCCGCTACCTATCACTATCGCAATCAGTTCTGCCGAACTTAAAGCCTTTATACCTTTTGCCAACATCTTTTCGCGGGGTTTATCTTCGTCTGCCCACTCTTTGACTGATAATTTTTCTTTGCTCATTTTTGTTCAAATTTTTGTGCAAAGATACAATATTTCACCGAAAAAACGCAGATAAAATGGAAATAAAAAAAACTTTTTCTGACTTTAATTTATTGATAAATAGTGTATCCGTTTTTTTTCAACAGAAAAATTGTTGATATATGAACAAAAATTCATACCTTTGCATGTTCAAAATGTCTATTAACTAAATAAACACTTTAATAAATAAGAGATGCAAAATAAAGGTGCTATCAGGTTTTTTGCGATTGCGTTTGCGTTGGTATGTTTATACCAAATCTCGTTTACGTATTTTACTAAACGTGTTGAAAATAAGGCAAATCAATACGCATACAATGAGATGACCCAACAGATGGCCAAAGATTTGGCTAAGGGTGACAAATTAAAGGAACAGTTCTATACGGATTCCATTGGAATAGCAAAAGAAGCCTATTTCATTGATTCTGTGTCGAACGAGACTGCTTACAACTTCTTTTGGATTCGTAAGTATACCTATAAAGAGTGTAAGGCAAGAGAGCTGAACTTAGGTTTGGACTTGAAAGGTGGTATGAACGTGATGATGGAAGTTTCCACTGTTGATGTGGTTCGTGCTTTGGCAAACCATACAACAGATTCATTGTTCAACAAGGCTATTGATTTGGCTTTGGAAAAACAAAAGGTTTCGTCGAATACCGATTTCGTAACGTTGTTCGAAGAATCTATCAAGTCTTTGGATCCAAATGTTAGATTGGCCGGATATTTTTCTTCACAACTTCGCGACCAAATTAAGTTGACAGACGACAATGATGCCGTTATGTCTGTAGTAAGAAAAGAAACAACCGATGCTTTTGACAGAACTTACCAAATTTTGAGACAACGTATCGATAAATTTGGCGTTGCTCAACCTAACATTCAAAAGTTGTCGGCATCAGAAAGAATTCTTATCGAATTGCCGGGAGTAAAAGAACCGGAGCGTGTTCGTAAGCTTCTGCAAGGAACAGCTCAGTTGGAATTCTGGTTGTCTTACGATGCTGCCGAAGCTATGCCCTATCTGGAAGAAGTAAACAAATACATTGCTTCCATAGGTGGTGTAGAAGAAGAAACTGAAGAGGTAGCCGAAGTAGTTGAAGATTCTACTGCAGTAGAAGCAGAGTCATCGTTGTTGGATTCTTTGACCGAAAACAAAGAAATAGATCAAACCAAGATGACACAAGAAGAATATGCCAAAGCCAATCCGCTTTATGCTGTTCTTTATCCAAATGTAACTGAAAATGGCCAGATAGGTCAAGGCCCTGTTGTAGGATATTCTGCATTGAAGGATAAAGCCAAGGTTGATGAAATGATAGCCAAGGCTCGCGAAAAGAAAATTATTCCTTCCACTGTGAAATTTTTATGGGCAGCCAAACCTATCAAAGGTTCGGACACCTATATGCTATATGCAATCAACGTTACTACTCGTGACGGTTCGCCTCTTTTGGGTGGTGATGTTATTACTGATGCTCGTCAAGATTTCAACAACATTGGTAATAGTGAAATTTCGATGACCATGAATGGCGAAGGTGCTAGAGCATGGAAGAAGATTACCGGAACAAATGTTGGAAAATGTATAGCCATAGTGTTGGATGATGTTGTATATTCGGCTCCCGTTGTTAATGGCGAAATAGCCGGAGGTCGTTCTTCTATTACCGGCGATTTTACATTGGACGAAGCAAAAGACTTGGCAAACATTTTGAAGTCGGGTAAATTACCTGCTCCTGCCAAGATAGTTCAAGAAGCTGTTGTAGGACCTTCGTTGGGACAAGAATCTATCAACTCCGGTCTTACCTCCTTTATCATAGCTTTCATTATGGTTCTTATCTATATGATAGTATTCTATAATAAGGCCGGTATTGTTGCTTGTATTGCTTTGCTTACAAACATGTTCTTCCTAATGGGTGTTATCACTTCCATTGGTGCTGTACTTACAATGCCGGGTATAGCAGGTATTGTACTTACAATGGCTATGGCTGTGGATGCCAACGTTATTATATACGAACGTATAAAAGAAGAATTGCGTAGTGGAAAGAGTGTGCCAACTTCGGTAACCGATGGTTTCAAAAATGCTTATTCTGCTATCATTGACGGTAACGTTACCACATTGCTTACAGGTATAGTATTGATATTATTTGGTTCGGGTCCGGTTCAAGGTTTTGCTGTTACTTTGTGTATTGGTATTCTTACTTCGTTGTTTACAAGTATATTTATCACTCGCATGTGTATCGAATGGATGTTGAACCACAAGAAGAACATGAACTTCTCGTTCTCATTCTCCGAAAATTTCCTTCGCAATGTAAACTATGATTTTGTTGGAAAACGTAAAGTGTTCTATATCATTGCGGGAGTTGTAGTATTATTGGGTGTGGCCGGTATGGCTATCCGTGGTATGAACTATGGTATCGATTTCCAAGGAGGTAGAACATACGTTGTTCGTTTTGACCAACCGTTGAACACCGTTGAAGTACGTGCAAGTTTGGCAAAACAATTCGAAGATGCTCCTGAAGTAAAAACATTCGGACCTTCAAACCAAATAAAGGTTACTACAAAATATAAGATTAAAGAAGATAACGATGAAGTGAAATCTGAAATAGTATCAAAACTATATGAAGGAACAAAAGGATTCTTCAAGGATGATATTACTTTGAAAGAGTTCTCTTCTACCGAAACTAACCCATTGGGAATAATAAGTTCTGAAATCGTAGGACCTACTATGGCTAAGGATATACAACGAGATGCTGTAATTGCTGTCTTTGCAGGTTTGTTGATGATATTTATCTATATCGGATTGCGTTTCAGAAAATGGCAATTTGGTATGGGTGGTATTATAGCTTTGACTCATGATGCTCTTGTTGCAATAGGTGCTTTCGCATTGTTGCATGGTATATTGCCGTTCAATATGGAAGTAGACCAATCGTTTATTGCTGCTATACTTACAGTGATAGGTTACTCTATCAATGCAACAGTGGTAATATTCGACCGCATTCGCGAATATAAAGAACTTTATCCAAAACGTTCGTTGCAAGAACAAGTTAATGGTGCTATCAATTCAACATTGAGTCGTACCTTCAACTCGTCGGGTTCTACATTGGTAGTATTGTTGATGATGTTTATATTTGGTGGCGAAGTAATTCGTGGATTTATATTTGCGTTGCTAGTAGGTGTTGCTGCCGGTACCTTCTCTTCGGTATGTATTTCCGGACCTATAGTGTTCGATTTATTGAAACGTAAGGAAGAAAAAGCAAACGCAAAGATAGAAAAGAAATAAACAACTGTTTTTTCAAGAGATTGAGAATAAATATTTTCAATCTCTTGAAATTACATATAACAATTTTTAGGTTGGATTTAGGAATTGGATTGTTTAGTTTTGCAAATTCTTTGAGTAGATAAAATGGATGATATTTGGGTCATATTAGGGTCAATAGTGCTTATGGTATTATCTTCTTTCTCTTCTGCAAAAAAGAAGAAAGGGGTTAATACTTCTTCTGTTGATACAGACGAAGACGCACAAGACTCCGTTTTTGATGAGGAATTCATTCCTATGGAAGATTCCTTCGATGGTCAAAGGCAAGATATAAACAATATAGATGAAGAAAAGTTTGATGCGAAAGTTGATTTTTATCCAACAAGAGAAAGGGAGGTAGTGAATGATATTATTGTAGAAGAACCTAAAGATGATATATTAAAGGATGGAGAATCTGAAAAAGTAGAGTTTGATTTGCGAAAAGCTATTATCTATTCTACAATATTGGAGAATCCATACATAAAAACAGAAAAAAAATAAATAGATAAATAAATTAATTCTTTACATGAAAATTAAATGAGTATGTTTAGAAAAGTACTGCTAACAGTCGGGCTGCTAATTGCGGCCAATGTTGTGGCTTTTGCACAAGGTACTCTGAAAGGTACCATTATAAATGCCTCAACCAACGAGCCTGAACCTTTCGTGAATGTAGTCGTTCTTCAGAATGGTGAACAGAAAGGTGGTGCTCAAACAGATTTTGATGGTAATTACACAATCAAGCCTTTGGCTCCGGGTAATTACGATGTAAAAGTTTCTTCAGTGGGTTTTGCCCCGGTGCTATTGAAAAATGTTCCTGTTAAGGCTAGTGGTTTCTCGTATGCCGAAACCATTAAGTTGGAAACATCTTCTAAAACTTTGGAAGAAGTTAAGATTGTGGAACATAAAATTCCTTTGGTTGACAAGGGTAATCCTGAATCCGGTCAACGTGTAAGTAAAGAGGATATCGGTCGTATGGCAAGTACTGACGTATCTTCTATTGTTGCTGTAACAACCGCTGGTGTTGGTTATAGTGATGGTGGTGCCGGTACTGCTCGTGGAGAAGAAGGTATGGTTACTTATGTAGGTAATGCTCGTAAGAATACCAGCGTTTCGGTTCCTAAAGAAGCTATCGAAGAAATCCAAGTAATTTTGGGTGGTACACCGGCTCGTTATGGCGAAGCTATCGGTGGTACTCAAATTATTACTTTGCGTCCTCCTTCAAATCAATATCATGGTTCTTTGAACTATCAAACTTATTTAGATTATAGATTATACAACAGACTTACTGCATATTTGTCGGGTCCTATCATCACTGTTCAATCAAAAGCTGAAGATGGAACTGAAGGTGCAAAAAGAACATTGCTTGGTTTCCGTTTAAGTGCATTGGGTCAATATGCACATACTCAATCGTATCGTCCTAATGGAAGTTTATATCAAATGGTTAACGACGATAAAAGAGCAGAGTTGGAACAAAATCCATTGGTGTATAATCCATTGACAGGTGCTATCAACTATGCCGGTGAATATTTGACAAAAGATGATTTTACTACCGTTAAACGTAGAAAAAGCAATAGCTACTATATGGGTTATGCTGAAGGATCGTTAGATTTGGCTTTCACAGACAATGCTATATTGAGACTTTCGGGCGAGTTTAGCTATGTAAAATCAAACTCTCCGGTAAACTCTTATTTCAACGATGGTTTAGGTGCTGTAACAGACCAAACTCGTTATTCTATCAATGCCGACTTTACTCACCGCTTCCCCGATGCAGGTGAAGAAACTTCGCAAGGCGATGCTACTATGCCGGAAGGTAAATCAGGTTTGACAATGAAAAACATGATGTACAACCTTACTGCACAATTCGAAAGAATATCGCAAGAATCTTATAATCCCGAATTTGGCACAGATATATTCAAATATGGTCACGTAGGTACTTTCATAACCGAAAAAATTCCTACATACGCTTATCAACGTATGGTAATAAATGGTGTTGAACAAATGGCTTTGGTTCAACAAGCATGGCAAGATAATATGACATACGTAGGACCATCGGAATATAACCCAATATTGGCCAACTATAACAACCAATTGTACTATTCTGATGCATTTGCAGGTATGGCTTCTATGATCTATAACTTGGATTATTTGGTAGGTTTTAAAGGTCTTCGTAATGGTGATACTCCCAATTCGATTTATGGTATATTGTCGAATGTTGGTATTTCAGCACCAAGTTACTCCAAATCAATGTCTGATTACATATATGTGCAAGCAAGAGCCGGCGTTGATATCGGAAAACACTCTATAGAACTAGGTTTCCAATACGATCAAAGAACATCTCACTACTATGGTTTGGATGCTCGTAGATTGTGGACTATTATGCGCCAATCGGCCAACTCTCATATTATGCAGATGGATTTGTCCAATCCTATAATTGACAATTCCGGTGAGTATCCTATTGTAAGTTACGATCGTTTGGTGGGTGAAGGTCAAACTCACTTCGATGCTGCTTTCCGTGAAAGATATGGTTTGTCGGCTACCGAATGGATTGATGTTGACTCTTACGACCCAAGTGCTTTCACTATCGATATGTTGTCGGCTGACGAATTGTTCAATAGTGGTAGCAACCCTCTAGTTTCTTATTATGGTTACGACTATAAAGGTAATTTGACATACGGAAAATCTTCGTTGCAAGATTTCTTTGATGACAAAACTAATCGTCCTATCGGAGCTTTCTCGCCAATATACATGGCCGGTTATATCCAAGACCAATTTGAGTTCAACAACGACCTTATCTTCAATATAGGTGTTCGTGTTGACCGTTTCGATGCAAACCAAATGGTATTGAAAGATCCTTATTTATTATATGATTCTTACACTGTAGGCGAATTGAGAAATGGTTCTATTTCTTATCAAGGCGAAATTCCAACTGCTGTTGGTGATGATTGGGTACCATACGTTGATGCTGTATCGGACAATCCTACTATCGTTGGTTACCGTAATGGTACTACTTGGTACAATGCCGATGGTGTTGAAGTTAACGACCCATACGCTGTAAAAGGTTCGTCGGGTAAACCAACTCCTTATCGTAAAGATGCTTCTGCATCTCCAAAATTAAGTGCTGATGCTTTCGAAGATTACGATCCTCAATTGGTAGTAATGCCTCGTATTGCTTTCTCATTCCCGGTTTCTGACAAATCGCAATTCAAAGCAAGTTATGACCAAATTGCTCGTCGTCCGTCCTCAAATTGGCAAGCAGACTACTATAGCTATTTGTTTATGACTCAAATTCAAGCTATCAGCAATCCTAATTTGAAACCTGAAAGAATTACAAACTACGAATTAGGTTTCGAACAAGCTTTGAACTCAACTTCGGCTATCAAGATTTCTGCTTACTACAAGGAAACAAGAGATCTTATCCAATTGATTCAATACGTAGGTGCCGATCCTAACCCTAACTATTATTCTTTTGATAATGTTGACTTTAAAACTACAAAAGGTTTCTCTCTTGCATACGATTTGCGTCAAACCAAAAATATCCGTTTGAGTGCCAACTATACATTGCAATATGCTGAAGGTACAGGTATTTCTCAAACTACTATGCAACAACTTATCAAAGAAGGTTTCTCTTCGTTGAAAGTGTTGAGTCCTATTGCCGATGACCGTCGTCATGAGTTTAAATTGAATTTGGACTTCCGTTATTCCGGTGGTAAAAAATACAATGGACCTACATGGACTCGCAAAGTAAAAGATGAAAATGGTGAAGAACGTGCTAAGACAGTTAACCTATTGGAAAACTTTGGTGTTAACATCAATGCTGTTGCTCAATCAGGTCGTCCTTATACAAAAGCTTTATCAAATACGCAACAAACAATTGTAGGTAGCTATCGTGGTGCTCGTTTGCCATGGGGTTTCTATATTGATGCTGTTGTAGATAAAATGTGGACTATCAAAGTTGGTAGCAAAGGTCGCGATACTTATTTGAGAGCTGCTGTTGCTGTAACTAACTTGTTAGATATACGTAATATTTTAGGTGTATATCCTGTAACAGGTAATCCCGACGATAATGGTTACTTGACCGATCCGGGTACTCAATCAATCATCAATGCTTATTTGAATCCTAATTCTTTCAGAGATATTTATTCAATTATGTTGATGAATTCATGGAATTATTCTACACCTCGCTTAATACGTCTTGAGTTAACTTATCAATTCTAATAATAAGCATATTTGTAATTAGTAAAAAAAAGAGAAAGATGAAAAATATATTTTGTAAAGTTATTTTGGTTGCATTCCTTTGTGCTTCTTTTTCTCAAAGTGCTATTGCATACGAGTATATCGGTGAGAAAAAGGTGGCTAAAAAGAGTGTTACAACAAAAGATGTGTCGCGTTGTAAGAGAGCTCAAAGTACAGCAGAGTTAAATATCAATAATGTTCGTGCTCTTATCAATGCTTATGGTAACATGTGGTACGATGGTGCTATTTCTCAATACCACATACCTGCTAATGGTACTTCTACTCCTATGTATTGTGCTGCTCTTTGGGTTGGTGGTACCGACGTTAACGACCAACTTCGTTTGGCTGCTTTGCGTTTCGGACAAAATGGTGACGACTATTGGCCGGGCCCTTTGACTGTTGATGGTCAAGCTACAGTATCATTGGATGTTTGTAATGAATATGACAGACATTACAAAATCTCTCAAACCGAGGTGCAAACTTTCCGTGGTATGTTCGATTATGAATATGACACTATAGATGGTATTGTATCTATCGTTGCTACTCAAAATTCGAGCTATGACGAAGATAAAATAGCTCAAATCATAAAAGAATGGCCTGCTCATGGCAATACTTCTAAAGGTCAATCTAGATATTTGGCTCCTTTCTGTGATGTAGACAGAGATGGCGAATATGACTATACAAAAGGTGATTATCCTTACTATGATTTCAACAACGAATTGTGTCCTAAAACTTTGAAAGCTAACCTTAAACGTGGTGAAAAGTATGATCCTGCTCGTTCTATGGAACAAATTTATGGAACCGGTGGAAATGCTATTACAGGTACTATCCTTTCGGACCAAGTGCTTAAAGGTGACCAAACTATTTGGTGGGTTTTCAACGATGCCGGTAACTCTCACACCGAGTCTAGTGGACAACAAATTGGTTTGGAAATTCGTGCTCAAGCATTTGCTTTCTCGACCAACGATGAAATCAATAATATGACTTTCTACACTTACGAAATCATCAACCGTTCTACATACGAATTGAGAAATACATATTTCAGCCAATGGGTTGACCCGGATTTGGGATATGGTTGGGACGACTATGTAGGATGTGACGTAAAACGTGGTTTGGGTTATTGCCACAATGGTAAAGACCAAGATGGTTCGGGTACTGCCGAAACTTATTCGGGCAATCCTCCTGCTGTTGGTATAGACTTCTTCCAAGGTCCTTATATGGATCCCGACGGAAGGGATAATCCAAAAATTGATATCGAAAGAGCTAAAACTCACGATCGTTACAAAGATTTGTTGCAAACTTATTGGATAGATTCTTTGAATTGCTACGATACTATTCAATTGTCGGAAGATGCTGATTTGTTCTACGATGATGAAACCGGTGGTGTATGGTATTTCAAACCCGGTGATGCTACAGGCAACTGTGCTATCAATGGTGTAAACTTTGGTAACGGTATCATGGACGATGAACGTTTTGGTATGCGTCGTTTTGTATACTACAATAATGGAGTTGGTGATAATGGTGAACCTGAAGATGCTATCCACTATTACAACTATCTGACCGGTACTTGGAAAAATGGTACTCGTATGAAATTTGGTGGTAATGGTATTACTACCGGTACTATTGATATGGTAGCCGACTTTATGTTCCCTGGCGATAGCGACCCATGGAACTGGGGTACCGATGGACAAGAACCAGGATTTGAATGGACTGAAAGAAATGCCGCTGAAGGTGGTACTGCCAATGCTCCGGATGACCGTCGTTTTATGCAATCTGCAGGTCCGTTTACTTTGAAACCGGGTGCTGTTAACTACATTACTGTAGGTATTCCTTTCGCTCAAGCTGCTTCGGGTGGTCCTGCTGCTTCAGTTGCTTTGTTGCGTGAAATCGATGACAAATGTCAATCTTTGTTCGAAAACTGTTTCAAAATTATCGACGGTCCTGATGCTCCTACTCTTGTAGCTCAAGAATTGGAAAATGAAGTTATTCTTTATTTGACTTACGATAATCCTAACTCTAACAACTATGGTGAA
>JAFWBF010000195.1 GCA_017507285.1 Bacteroidales bacterium
AAGTGCCATGGTTTTGGGTCGTAACTATGGCACTTACGGGTCGTAAACCGCAGGGTTGCACTCCATGAGTGTGGCATATTTGATGGGCGGCTATGGTATGAACCATAATTTTCTATGGTACAAACCTTCAAGCTCCGTGGTATAGACCTTGTATCCCCAAAGTCTTTGGGGAGGTATGCCAAAGTCTTTGGGGAGGTGTCCCAAAGACTTTGGGGAGATGTCCCAAAGTCTTTGGGAAATCAAACATTGTACCATGCGGCTCCATACTTTGTACCATCGGCGGTCAAGGTTTGTACCACGCAGCAGTTACATAATAGGCAACAACGTGACGTAGGTTGTTGCTGACGGCCGATATGGGATAAAACATCAAAACCACGAGTAATGGTTTTGTGCTACTCGTGGTTTTGGAGACTTTGGGTTTTAAAAAGTATATTGTTTGGAAAAAATTGCTGTATGTGGGGTGCCAACACTACAAGTATCGGTTGCTGTTTGGCAAAATGTAGTCTTCTTCTTCGGCGTGGTCCAGCACATCTTTCACTACGTTTATTTCGAGGAATGATGTTTTGGTACCTTCTTTACCACCGCTTAGGTAAGCCACCATATCGGTTTCGGCTATTATTCCGCGGCGTATCAGTTCGCGCAAAGCCGAGAAGTAGTACTGTTGTCCGTTGGCTTTTTCGGGCATAAAGAAAGGTTCGATACCATACGATAGAGCCAAATGGCGCATGGTTTTTTCGTTGTAGCAGATGGCAAATACCGGCAGTTTGCCACGGAAAGCGGCAATGTTTCGTGCCGTACGTCCGCTATATACGTCGGTGATAATAGCTTTGATGGCTTTGATTTTTGATGCTGCTTTTACTGTAGATTTTGCCAAATAGGCAGTAGGATCGCAGTTGTCTTCCAGTGGTATGCGTATATCGTTTTCTTCCAGTTTGTCCTTTTCGGCTTGTTCGGCTATTCGAGCCATCGTTGTTACAGCTTCTACGGGGTATTTTCCGTAGGCTGTTTCGCCGCTTAGCATCAGTGCATCGGTACGGTAGTAGATGGCGTTGGCAATGTCTGTTATTTCGGCACGTGTAGGACGTGGATTTTGTATCATGGTGTGTAGCATTTGTGTGGCCACTATCACGGGCTTGCGGGCATGTACGCTTTTGCGTATCAGTATGCGTTGTATGCCGGGTATGCGTTCTTGTGGTACTTCGATAGCCAAGTCGCCACGGGCTATCATTATGCCGTCGGCCACTTCCAATATCTCGTCAATGTTGTCCACACCGTCTTGGTTTTCTATTTTCGCAATAATTTTTATTGAGCTGTTGTGTAGAGCCAAAATGTTTTTTATGTCCATCACATCCTGTCGGTTGCGAACAAAGGAGTGTGCTATAAAGTCGATGTCTTTTTCTATTGCAAAAAGTATGTTGTTGCGGTCTTTTTCTGTAAGCGATGGTAGTTTTACGTGTACACCCGGGACGTTTACACTTTTGTGGCTGCCTAATATGGAGTTGTTTTGAGCTTCGCAGTATAGGTATTCGTTGTCCTTGGCGGTAACTTTTAGTGATAGGTCACCGTCGTCGATAAGTATTTCGTTGCCAACTTCGAGGTCTTGCACAAAGTATGGATACGATACGGCTATACATTCTTTCACTGTTTCCTGCAGTGGGTTGCCTATTATTTTTACTTTGTCGCCGGTATGGTATTCTATTGCTTCTTTGCAGCCTGTAGTTCGTATTTCCGGACCTTTGGTGTCCATCATTATAGCTATTTTTGACGATACAGCTCTTACGTTTGAAATTAGTTTGTCCAACCCTTCGCGGTCGGCATGGGCGGTATTCATGCGCACTACGTTCATACCTGCATCGTAGAGTTGTTGTATAAAATCTTGTTCGCAACGCAGGTCGGATATAGAGGCTACTATTTTTGTTTGTTTCATTGTTCGTATAAAATTTTAATGTTTTTACTATATTATAACCCCAAAACAATATCAATGTTTTGGGGTAAGATGTTCATTATTATTATTTAGAATAAGACATTGCTTTTTTGCAAAGGCTTTGCAAAGATAGCATTTTTTTGTCAATTTGTTTTTGTGTGTATTATTTTTGTGTATGCTGTATGCTGTTCGCCGTTGGAGGTTGTAATCACTATTCGGGCCATGTATATTCCTTCGGCCACTTTGCTTCCGGCGTTGTTGGTGAAGTTCCATTCGGTTTGGGCTATGGCGTAAGAGCCATCCACAACTGTAGGTGTCAAGTGTTGCACCAAATGGCCCATCATGTCGTATATGTCTATTTGGATGTGTTTTATTTGTTCGGGTTGGTTGTGTTCCAAGCGGAATACCGTTTTGGTTGTTGCCGGGTTGGGGTAGGAGTAGAAGTTGCCTATATGTACAGCAGTGTGGTTGTTCACGTTGAATATTATGCTTGCCGATGCCGAGAAGTTGTATATGTTCCAAGCTTTCAGCGTTAGGTGGTGCGTTCCGTTGGATAGGTTGTGCAACGGATATTTTATGTATCCTTTGTAGGGGTTGTTGCGGTCGGGTTCGTAGTAGTCGTTAAGCACCATTATTTGGTTGTTGTTGCCGTCCAATATTGCTGTTATGTCGTGTCCTATTCCGCTACCCACGGCGTTTATACCTACTGTGTCGTACAGTATGGCATATATAGCTGGATTTTCGTCGGTTATACCTCCCGACACAAAAAGGCTGTCGTTCATAAATAGGCGTATATTGGGTCGTGATTCGCTAATTTCGATGTCTTGGTTGAAACCACCAAACATAATGTTGCTGTAGGCACCTGCAGCATCTTCGGTTTCGACATGGGCATAGTGGCTCAGCTTGCCGTATTCGTATTGGTACACGACGTCGCGTGGAACAACAAAGGAGTATTTGAATTTGCCGTTTACAACGGAGTCGCGACCTTTGTATAGCACATTTTTCTGTTGCGAAAATTCCATTTCTGTTTCATCGTTGTCGTTGGCCAATGTGTGGTAGGTAACAAAACGGTCAAATACGGTGGGGTATATATTGCCCGAAAAGTCGTCGATAATTATATCGTTACTGTTTCTCACTTCGCCTTCGATGGTTACTTTTGTAAGCACTGTTGCGGTGTCGGCCGATGGTGTTCCGGCTGGTTTTTCGTTTATTGCTGTAACTACTATTTTATTTTCGGGCAATGATAGTTTTATTGCGGGGTCGCCAATCAGTTGCATAGCATGTGTCATTGAGGTTTCGTTTTTTGCCATGCGGAAAGCGTCGCCAATGGTGTTGTTTTTATCCAAAGCGTAGAGGCACACTTTGGTGTCGAACGATTCGCTGTGGCCTATGGGTCTTACGGCTGCCGCTATGGCTATGCCTCCGCCATTGGGAGCTAGCACAAAGCTTTCGGCACCACACACATCGTCGTCCATATCATATTTCCCAAAGCTGCATGTGCTGGCAACAAAGAATGGCAGCTGGTAGCGGTTGGTGTACGAAGCAATGTCGGTTTTTTCCATATAGCGTTCGGTGCCTATATATTGTGCAGCTCCATGGCCAACGTAGTTTAGTAGCAGGCAACCGCTGTTGATACGTTTGGTGAGGGCGTTCTTGGCTTCGGGATAGAACGACCCAATGGCTCCCGACTGCTGGGTGTAGGCATCGGCATAAATTTTTTCGATGTTTATTGTGGGGTAACGTTCCTTTATCAGGTTTGTGGTTTTCTCTGACGATGATACAAAGTAAACGTCTTCGGCCGAGCCAGGATCGGCGTCGTCGGCAAGGAATGTAACATAGTTGCGCCAGTCGCCACGCGACAAGCCCGACGATAGGTCTTTTTTTGTAAGGTAGTGTTCCACTTTATCCACCATAATACGGGCTTCGTCGAGGCTTTTTACCGGAAAGCGACCTATTCCAATGTCGATACTTTCGTATACCGAGCCGGTTTCCCAATTGCCCAAATAGCCAAACATGTCATCTGATGTATATGACGAGCCTTCGCTATCGAAAGATGTTTCGGACTGGTATGACACTACGTATGGGATATTGATATTGGTTATATTTTTATTGTCGTAAACGGCTTTGCCGAAAAGCAATAGATAACGTGGTGTTTTGTTTATGTTGTTGGCAAGAGCTCTGTCGTAAAACATTTTCATGAATCTACGTATAGCCATTGGGTCTTGTTTGCCCGACGAAAATTCGGCATATATTTGTTCAGGTGTTACCACTACCACATCCAGCCCATTATATAGGCGGTGTAGCTGAGCTAGTCGTTCGGCTTCGGCGGCAAATACCGAAGGGGCCACTATAACATAATCTTGTTGTGCCAAACCGTGAAGGTTTTGGTTGTTGATGGCTGTTATTGATGTAGGGGTGTGGTAGTGGCTGCCATCGAAAGCTATAAACTCGCCCTCTGCTGTTGTGCTGTCGATAAATGTTGTTTTGCTACCGACATGGGTGGCCGATATTTCATATACATTGCATGGGTCGCTAACATTCCATATTCTTGTAGACGAGGAGGTGTTGCTTATTTCAAATTGCGACACTTTGCGATTGCCAATGTTTTCCTTGTTGCGGAAATGCAATTGTCCGCTACCGAGCGACAGTGCTGCTGTGGCATTTATTTCTATAAAGTCTAAATATCCTGTTGCCATCGATTCGCGAAACGAATAGTGTATGTCTATATCGCATTTAGATTCGGCGGTTGCGGTAGAGGCTGCCGAATATCCTTGGTAGGGATACTTATATCCGGGAGTGTATGAATGGCTTTGACTGTTGCCATCTATGGTAACAGAAAACGATGAGTTGGCTGACGATATACTGGCCAATGCGTAACGCACATTTATCTTACTACCCACTATGGCATGAGGTATGGCCAGCGAAAAACTTCGAGATGATACTGCATTTGAAAATTTTTCTCCTACCCATATACGTCCGCTCTTATGGGTGTTGGTAAGGTCGTTGTGGATAGTGGAGCAGTATGTATAGGTCAATATCTTTTGTGAGGCCGATTGTTGTATGTTGGTGGGCGATATTCGTTTTGCGCCAACCACGTTGATGCCAAGGTAATAGTAGTTGGTTCGGGCATAGGGATGAACGTGGTATTCGTAGCGGTTCAAGTTTTTGTTGTACTTCCAAATGTCGGCAGCTTGAGCATAAAACAGAAGGTAGTCGTTGCCGTCGAATAAACCATTGTTGTTGTTGTCTTTTACATATATGGAATTTTCTGCAAGGTCGTTGTATTCAAAGTCGTTGTTGTTTTCAGACAAAGCACCTCCACCGTTGCCATAAATACCCAATTGTGATATTGCCAAACCGGATATGTCTATGCCTTTACTTGCCATATCGTCGGCTGTTATGCGGTATATACCGGTGGTGTTGATAGCTATCTTGTACCAATTGCCTGATGATAGTACGGAATTGGCGGGGTATGGGTTGGTGTTTTTTTGATGGTTGTAGGTAGGGGGGACACTGTTTTTCTTTTCAAAGGATACGGTGTAGGAGGTAATCCTTTGTATATTTCCGTTCTTGATAATGTATGGCACTATTGCAAGGGTTGCGGTGATAGTACTGTTGCTATTCTCATTTACATGCATTTGATATACTACCGAATCGGACAAAAGCACTTCGTTTGTTTCCAAATACATTTGTTCTTGAGGGGTGATATTATCACAGGCTATATCGGAAAAAAACACATTATAATTTTTGTTTGGCAAATAATATTTGCTCACATACATTGCAGTATTGTAGTTGCTGTTGTAGCTTGAATTTGAAAATAAAGGATAGAAAATATTGATGGAATCGGGGATATTATTCCATATTATTCTTTCATTTTTTGTAACATTTTGGCAATAGATTACGTTTACCAACGCAACAAGAAAAATTATCGGACTTATATGTTTTGTTATCTTCATAGGTATCTAGAATTTATAAGACGTTTTTTCGACTAAAATATTCACGATTCTAATAACAGCGAAAATGTAAAAAAATTGTGTAGAAAAAATGCATAAAAAAAGGGCAAAAAATGGAGAAAACGACAGAAAAATGGAGAAAAAAACGAAAAAAAACGTGTTGAACCCTTTTTTTTTTGCTTCTGATATATAATGAAATACATTTTTTTTATTGATTTTCTTTCGCTGATTCAAAAAAAAATCGTAATATTGCCGTTTAATTCAAGTATATTTTTTACAACTTATGGAAATGAAAAGAATACGAAAAATTACTGTTTTATTGATGGCCTTTTTAGCTATGGGTCAGGGTGTTAAGGCACAAGATTTTGTTTTTTCGCAATTTTATGCGAATCCATTGTATTTAAATCCTGCGTTGGCAGGTTCGAAGGTGTGTCCTAGATTTTCGTTGAATTACAGAAATCAATGGCCAGGTCTTGTATCAGCATTTACAACAGTATCAGCTTCGTATGACCAATATTTTGACAAATTACATGGTGGTATCGGAGCATTTGTTCTTACGGATAGGCAGGGAGATCATGGCGCATTGAAGACTAATCAAGTGTCGTTTATGTACTCGTTTCGCTTCCAATTGTCGAGAACAATCTTTATGAACGCTGCTTTGCAGGCTTCATTGGTGAATGAAAATTTGGATTGGTCGACACTGACGTTTCCCGATCAAATAGATCCGGTATATGGATTTATATTCGAAACTAGTGCTATCCCACCAGATGATATGAATTTGTTTTATGCCGACTTCAATGCCGGATTGGTGGTGTATAGCAAGCAATGGTATGGCGGTTTGGCTGTTTCTCACTTGACACAGCCCAGCAACGGTTTTTACGGATTGAGTGAATTGCCGATGAAAATAACAGTTCATGGTGGTGGATTAATCAACATGGCCGAGGATCGTCGTCGTACTTCGTTTCTTGCATTAGGTACACCGGTAATATCGCCAAACTTGATATACCAATATCAAGGCGGTTTCAATTATTTCAACTATGGTATGTATTTGGATTGGATGCCTTTCATGGTGGGTATGTGGTTCCGTCATGGAATAGAAAATGCCGATGCATTTATATTCTTAGTGGGATTCCAACAACCTCGCTTTAAATTGGGATACAGCTATGATGTAACGGTGTCTAAATTGTCCAATCAAACTAATGGCTCGCATGAACTGACATTAGGATTCATGTTGCCGTGTCCTGATAAGAGAAAAGAAGTTAGAGCAATACGTTGTCCGTCGTTCTAATGATAATAGGAAAATGAAACATTATTTTAAAAAAAACGTATCAAAGTAAATACGAATAAAAAAATAGGAACCATGAAAAGTTTAAAGACATTAAGTTTCTTTGTTGCAGCAACAATGTTGATGGTTGGTTGTAGCAAACATACATCAGAAACAACAGGCTGGAATTACAATGATTCCAAATGGGGAGGTTTTGAAGTATCCCAAAATACAGAACAAATGACGGGATATGGTTTGGTATTCATCGAGGGCGGTTCGTTCCAAATGGGAAGAGTGTCTGATGATACTCGTTATCAATGGAATAATACTCAACAAACCGTAACAGTTACTTCTTTCTATATGGATGAGACAGAGGTAAGAAATGTGGATTATCGTGAGTATATCTATTGGTTGAACAGAGCTTATGGCAGTGAATATCCGGAATATGTAAGAAATGCTTATCCTGATACCAATGCATGGAGAGAAAAGTTGAGCTATGTTGAACCTATGGTGGAATATTATTTCCAAAGCCCTATTTACAATGATTATCCTGTAGTAGGCGTATCGTGGGAACAAGCAAGCGCTTATTGTATTTGGCGTTCTAACCGTGTAAACGAAAAGATAGCTATTGATGCAGGAATATTACCTTTGGATTTTACCGACTTGAGAGGAGAGAGCGCATTCCAAACAGATGTTTATTTTGCCGGCCTTTACAGAGGTGAAACTAAAAGAGAGATGGATAACTTAGATCCTGCTGCAGGTGGCGAGCCTCGGCGTGTAGCCAAAACCGATGGTATATTCTTGCCCAACTATCGTCTCCCGACCGAAGCTGAATGGGAATATGCTGCTCTTGGTTTAGTTGGAACAATGATTGATGGTCGTATTGTTGAACATCGTGTTTATCCTTGGAATGGTCAAAGTGTTCGTTCGGCTGAAAAAGATTATTATGGTCAATTCTTAGCAAACTTCAAGCGTAGCCGTGGCGATAATATGGGTATCGCAGGTGATTTGAACGACGGTTGGGCATATACTGCTCCTGTAAGATGGTACTTTCCTAATGATTATGGTTTATATAATATGGCCGGTAATGTTAGTGAATGGTGTATGGATGTATACAGAAAGCAAAGACAACCACTTGGTGGCGAAGATGTAAATCCATTCAGAGGTAATGTCTATAAAACTTACACTATTGTTGATGAAGAAATTTTGATTAATGATACAAATGGAGGAATCGTTTACAGAAATGTTGATGATGATTTGAATAGAAGAAATTATCGTCAAGCTGACAACATCAACTATTTGGATGGTGATTACGCTTCGTCTATATACAATCCTAATGACAACACTAGTATCACAAAATGGACAAGCGATTATAGCGAAGAAGAAGAAGTTGAAGAAGAAGCTACTGATTATTTAGCAAACCCGGACAGTGTAACAAATATGATGTATCGTAGACACTCTGGAAATAGATCGACAATCACTTCTTTGTTGAACAACAAAGTGAGAGTAGTGAAAGGTGGTTCGTGGAATGACAGAATTTATTGGATGCAACCCGGCACAAGACGTTTCTATGACCAAGATAGATCTACATCGTGGATTGGATTCCGTTGTGCAATGGATAGATTGGGTTCTCAACGTTAATTATGAATCAGTAGGTAAAGATATTGAAGGCTACCTTAAATTGGTAGCCTTTCTTTTTGTAGTAAATAATAAATTATATTTTGTATGAACGAGATAGAAAAAAGAAGTTATGCATTAGGTTGCGATATGGGAAACAGCCTAAAAACAATGGGGCTTTCTATTGAAAAAGATTCATTTGCTCAAGGAGTGATGGATGCTATAAATGGAAGTATGGCAATGACAATAGACGAACTGAATGCTCAGTTTGCTATTATAAATAAGGAATTAGAGGCTAGACAAAAGCAAATTTCAGATGCTGAAAAAGAAGCCGGAATAAAATTTTTGAAAGAGAATAAGGATAAAGAAGGTGTTGTTACAACACGATCAGGATTACAGTATAAAGTGATAACCATGGGTGATGGAGCAAAGCCATTAGCTACCGATACAGTAAAGGTTCATTATCATGGTACTTTGATTGATGGAACTATATTTGATTCATCTATACAACGTGGAGAACCAGTAGAGTTTCCATTAAATAGAGTGATTAAAGGTTGGACCGAAGGTTTGCAACTTATGCCGATAGGTTCTAAATTTATTTTCTATATCCCTGCTGATTTGGCATACGGCGAAGCATCGCCAAGCCCTCTAATAAAACCAAATTCAACTCTTATATTTGAAGTGGAACTTTTGGGTATACATGAGTAATATAATTATTGATGATAGGTATTTCTTGGAACGGATAAGAAATACCTATCTTTTTTATCGTCGTTTTATGAAGATATATTTGTTGAGGTTACCTTTGATGGACGAGGATTTCGTTGCAAAAAAAAACTTGTTGAAATTTTATTTGCATACTGACGATTATGGGTTGTTGGACGTAAACAATAATTCACAATTGGCTTCGCTATTGGGTAAGATTATGGTGCAATATGTATATAGGGAGCAAGCAGCTCATGACTGCTACACTTATCCATTGCCATTTTCTTATGGCAAATCGGGAAAACCATATATAACTTTATGTCCAAATTTTTATTTCAATATCTCTCATACAAAAGAGTGGGTGGCTGTGGCGGTAGGTGATGCCGAACTAGGTATTGATATAGAAAAATTGAGAGACTATAAACCTATTGTGGCAAAACGTTTTTTTCATAATGATGAATATTCTTTTTTGACAACTTTACCTTCCTATTTGCAAGATGTCTTTTTTACACGCTTGTGGGTGTCAAAAGAAAGTTACGTAAAATGTATAGGAACAGGTATTGCAAACACTTTTGATAAGTTTGCTATTTCGATAACTAATGATGCTATCGAAGTGAGAGGAAATGATTTTCCTGTCTTTTTTAAACACTATAGGTATGATGAACTTTTTATAAGTATCTGTTCTATGTCCAATACTTTTCCTGATGATATTGTTTTGCTAAACATTGATGAAATGCAATCTGCTGTATTTTAGGCGATAAATATAAATAGTAAAAGTAAAGTCGTCTAATTGTAAACTTGCAGCAATTATTTTGACATATTCAACTATATAGTCTTCCACACTCAATCAGAAGAAAATTCCGCAAAATCACATACAAAACAATTTTTGTAATTGTCTAAATGAAAAAAGTAGCAATAGCTACTATAAATTTACATCACTAGGGTTATTTATCGACATCACGTAATAGACGTATCTAGATTAGGAGGAAATTTTGCCTACATCATGATGAACATTTGAGGTTATATATAGGCTGAACATTGACGGTATATTGTCACGTTCGTGCTACAGCTGCCATAAAACCGTAGACAATACAATAGGTGATAATAATACGATTAGTTCAACGGTTATATGCGATAAATCCACTATAAAAGAAAAAGATTTTTCTTCCAAAAATGCTCCAAAATGCCCCAAAAAGTGTTTATTTCACTGGTATATAATGAAATACACGTATTTTGTGTAAAAAGCAGCCAAAAACCAATCAAAAACGAGCAAAAAAGCGGAAAGGGAGGTAAAAAAGCGGGCAAAAATAGGAATTTTCGAGAAAAAAGTTTGGGAAAAATGCTATTGATACACAGGGTAGTTAGAAAAAAGTTTACGAAAAAGATGAAAAAAAGTTTGGTAGAATAAAAAAAGTTCGTACCTTTGCACTCGCAATTGAGACGGGGAGCGTTCCTTGAGCGATTGCGAGAGTAAATTGAAATCACAGAAACCTAAGGTAGCGTGCTTGTAATAGATACAAGCGAACAAGAGT
>JAFWBF010000027.1 GCA_017507285.1 Bacteroidales bacterium
CTACAACATATACATATTGACTGCATGAAAATATGTATATGTTGTAGTCGTGTTTATAGAGGGTATATCGTCGTTTTTACGACGGTATATCATCAATAGTTTTATACCCTACTGTGAAGGATATGATGCTATACCATTTTTTTGTCCTATATTTTGTTGGTTGAGAATAGATTTTTGTTAGGTGGCAAAATCCCTCACGAGGGCGTTGTCACTTCCTCGTGATCTGGATAAATTTTCCTCACGATGAAAATTCACCTCCCTCGTGATCCATTTTTTAGCAAAAAAAAGGATTTGTCGGAAAGCTGTTTCCAATTAAGGGAAAAGTTGTATATTTGCAATGTTGTAATGGACAAATATTTCATCAATAATATAATGTAATTTGTTTACATTCAAATTCAAATACAAATACAAAGCAATTATGAATACATTTAAAATATTATCATCGCTGATGATAGTCACACTTGCGGTAGGTTGTGGCGGTGGCGAAACTGGTAAGAAAACCAGGCAAGAAACGGAAAGGGTAAAACAGGTATGTCCGGTGCCTAAGCATAAGTATATGGATATGACAGAACTTGGTAAGTTGTGCAACTCCGATAGTGTGCACAACAAGTCGCTGATGTTTGTAAGTCCATATTGCGGTGGTACCATACATCGTTTCAGAGAGCGTATTAATCCTGCAATGGCCACGATGGATACTACAGACTGGAAGTTCTACTATATTGTAGAAGTGGATGAAGACGATACATTGGACTACAACGAATTGATGCTCGATTGTCATAGAATAGGTATCGACACCAATAATGCTTATATATGGCGACACGGTACATATAAGGAGGACTACAACCAAGTATTTGCTATGTTTAAATCAATCAAGCCGTTGGATAACTGCGCTTCCGGTGTACCTCGAACCATATTGTTGGACAAACACAACTATATTGCCGTATATAAGCAAACGGATTACGACAACAGAGATAGCTCGTGGTATACATTAAGAGAAATATATGATGATATACACACAATAAATAACATGGATTTCTCGGTCGAAGACACATCGTATCATCTGCTGGTTAGAATAAGTACTACTCCACCGAAAAATGGTTCGATTTCGCTGGTTGCTGAATAGTAAATAGTTGTATGGCGATGGCGGGTAGTCGCTAAAATGATAAACTCCTTTGTGTCTGTAAGATTATACTATATCACGAAGGAGTTTGGTTATTTTGTGAAAGAAATTCATTTTTTGCTTGATATGTTTTTGAGTGAGGAGAATATATTATATATATGTATTGCGAATCTCTTATATCTGATGTTGTAATAATGCATATATGCTTGAAATAAAGAGAGATATTGGAATATATACTGAAAGGAGAGCTAAAGTGTTGTAAAAACTCGAAAAAAACAGAGAAACCAACAACTTTTTGTGTATAAAATAAAGGGCAAAGGTATGAAAAGAGAAAAATATTTTTGGATGTATATATGTGATAATTAGAATATTGTTGTTTTTATAATAAAAAAAATACAGAAAATGCTTTCTGATTCAAAAAAAAGGTGTACCTTTGCAATACAATTGTAATGATAGTTAGTAAAGAAAAATAATAGAAAAGTAGATATGTATTTATCAACAGAAAAGAAAAAAGAGATATTTGCAAAGTTCGGTAAATCGGCTGGAGATTGTGGATCACCGGAAGCTCAAATAGCATTGTTTTCGTACAGAATTCAACATTTGACTGAACACATGAAGAAACAACGTAAAGATTTAGGTACTCAACGTTCGTTGGTTCGTTTGGTAGGTAAGCGTAGACGCTTGTTGGATTATTTGAAAGAAAACGATATCGAACGTTACCGTCATATAATTAAAGAATTGAATATAAGAAAATAGTTTTTCATATTTATTTGGTTATGGTTGAAGGCAATTAGAGTCTAATTGCCTTTTTTTGTTATAAAAAAGGTATGTACATGACGATTGTGCATATTGTTGGTTTAAATAGAAGAAAATAATAAGATGAACATTGTAAAAAAAACTATTGATTTGGGTAACGGACAAGTTATCGAAATCGAAACCGGTAAATTGGCCAAGCAGGCTGACGGTTCAGCCGTAGTTCGTATGAACAATACCATGCTTTTGGCAACTGTATGTGCAAAAAAAGAAGCCGGTGAGAATGTGGATTTTATGCCACTTACTGTAGAGTATCAAGAAAAATATGCTGCCATGGGTCGTTTCCCCGGCGGTTTTTTCAAACGTGAAGCTCGTCCTTCGGAGTATGAAATATTGATAGCTCGTTTGGTAGATAGAGCTTTGCGTCCACTTTTCCCCGATGATTTCCATGCCGAAGTACAAGTGCAAATCACTTTGATTTCGGGCGATAAAAATACTGCTCCTGACGCTTTGGCTGCTTTGGCTGCTGCTGCTGCATTGGCAGTTTCGGATATTCCTTTCAACGGTCCGGTATCAGAAGTAAGAGTATCTTATTTGAACGGTCAGTTTGTAATCAACCCTCCTTTGCAAGATATTGAAGAAGCCGATTTAGATTTGATTGTAGCTGCTACCAACGAAAATATCATGATGGTAGAAGGTGAAATGAAAGAAGTATCGGAAGAATTGATGCTTGAAGCTTTGAAAACAGCTCACAATGCCATACGTATACAATGTGATGCTTTGGCCGAACTTACTGTTGCAGCAGGAAAAACTGAAAAACGCGAATACTGCCACGAAGTTAACGACTTGGACTTCAAAGCCCAAATGCACGAAGCTGTATATCAAAAATGTTACGACTTTGCCAAACAAGGTATTCCTAACAAACAAATGCGTTCGGAAGGTTTCGAAGCTATTAAGACAGAGTTTGTAGAATCGTTGGCATTGACTGAAGATGAATTGGCTGAAAAGTCGTTTATGATAGATCGCTATTTCCATGATATCGAAAAAGAAGCTATGCGAGATATGGTACTTACCGAGCGTACTCGTTTGGACGGCCGTAAGTTGGATGAAATACGTCCTATATGGTGCGAAGTAGATTATTTACCATCGGCTCATGGTTCTTCGATATTTACTCGTGGCGAAACGCAATCGTTGTCTACAGTTACATTGGGAACAAAATTGGATGAGCAATTGATAGATGGAGCCGTTATCGAGGGTACTCGCAATTTTATGCTTCACTACAATTTCCCGGGTTTTGCTACCGGCGAAGTGAAAGGCAACAGAGGCTTGAGCCGTAGAGAAATAGGTCATGGAAATTTGGCATGGAGAGCATTGAAATATGTTATTCCGGAAGGACCGGAAAATCCTTATACAATACGTGTAGTGTCGGATATATTGGAATCGAATGGTTCGTCGTCTATGGCTACAGTATGTGCCGGAACTTTAGCTCTTATGGATGCAGGTGTTAAGATAAAGAAACCTGTTACGGGTATTGCTATGGGTTTGATTTCGAAAGGCGATAAATGGGCTGTGCTTTCTGATATATTAGGCGATGAAGATCACCTTGGCGATATGGACTTTAAGGTTACAGGTACTCGCGATGGTATTACTGCTTGCCAAATGGATATAAAGGTTGATGGCCTTTCTTACGAAGTGCTTGCTCAAGCATTGGCACAAGCTAACGCAGGCCGTATGCACATAATGGATATAATAGAAGCTACTATTAGCCAACCACGTGAAGACTACAAACCGTTTGTTCCTCGTATAGTACAAATCGAGATACCAAAAGAATTTATTGGTGCTGTGATAGGTACAGGAGGTAAGGTTATTCAAGAAATACAAAAAGAAACCAACTCGGTAATTACTATCGAAGAAAAAGGCGAACTTGGAATAGTTGATATTTCGGCTGTAGATAAAGATTCTATCGAAGCTGCTATCAAATGGATTAAAGGTTTGACTGCAGTTCCCGAAGTTGGCACAGTTTACGAAGGTAAGGT
Organism: Bacteroidales bacterium; assembly: GCA_017507285.1. GTDB lineage: Bacteria > Bacteroidota > Bacteroidia > Bacteroidales > P3 > HGM05376. The sequence continues at coordinate 3,910 of JAFWBF010000027.1, forward strand.
TAAAAGCATAGTTGACTTTGGAGCTTTTGTAGAGATATTGCCGGGCAAAGAAGGTTTGTTGCATATTTCGGAATATGATTGGACTCGCACCGAATCGATAAAAGATTTGATGCACGAAGGCGACGAAGTACAAGTAAAACTTCTTGAAATAGACGATAAGACTGGTAAACTTCGTTTGTCGAGAAAAGCATTGTTACCTCGTCCCGAAGGTATGCCCGAAACTGAAAGCAAACCTCGAGGTGACCGTAATAAACCACATCGTGATGGTGGCAGAAAGCCACATCGCGACAACAAGCCACGCAACAATAATTAATATTTGATTACAACATAATTGATTATATAAGAAGAGGGTGAATACTCATCCTCTTCTTTATTATATAACTGATAAAAATGCTGTTTGAACTTAATTCGGAATGTGTCTTTCCCAATCCTCTTCTTAGCGAAGATGATGGATTGTTAGCTATAGGTGGCGATTTGTCGCCCGAACGGTTACTTGAGGCTTATCGTAATGGAATATTTCCATGGTATGCCGAGGGGGAACCTTTGATGTGGTGGTCCTTAAATCCAAGAATGGTATTGTTTCCGGATAATTTTAATTGTTCCAAAACCTTGTGGCGTTGTATCAAGTCGGGTAAATATGAAGTACGAATAGATACAGCTTTCAAAGAAGTGATGATACGATGTGCCACCGTAAAGCGTGCCGGTCAAGATGGTACATGGATAACCAACGAGATGGTGGAGGCCTATACTATATTGCACGAAATGGGATATGCACATTCTTTTGAGGCTTATTATGATGGAGAACTTGTAGGCGGATTGTATGGAGTGTCTGTGGGAGCTGCATTCTTTGGTGAGTCTATGTTTGCAAAAATGACGGATGCTTCGAAGGTTTGTCTGGCTGCACTAGTGGATTTTGCCGATGCCAATGATTTCTTGTATATTGATGCACAGCAAGAAACTTCGCATCTCGCATCCTTGGGTGCTCAAGCTATAAGTAAGGAGGATTTTCTTTCGATACTTTTTTTGTCAAATCAAAAAAAGACATTAAAGGGTAAATGGAATAAAGATATGAGTGAAACAATGAGTAGGGTTACCTTGTTGATAGGTGGCAATCAAGGGAATAGAGTTGAGCTGTTGCAGCATGCATGTAGGATGATTGCAGAGCAAATAGGGATGATTGTACAATTGTCATCGATATACGAAACTGAAGCATGGGGCTTTGATGCTGAGCAAAACTTTCTAAATCAAGCAGTGGTGGTAGAAACAAAATTGTCGGCTCATGAAGTACTTGAAAAGGCATTATCTATAGAGACTCAATTGGGTAGGGTAAGAACTGGAAATGGCTATGCTTCTCGCACAATGGACATAGATATACTTTTTGTTGACGACAAATGTTTCGATACACCTGATTTGGTTGTGCCACATCCACGTATTCATCAGCGTAATTTTGTACTAGTCCCATTGTGTGAAATAATGTCGAATTATGTGCATCCAAAAATGAAAAAAACAATAGTAAATTTGTTGAAAACTTCCTCAGATAAAGGCAAAGTTATGCTGTATAACGATAGTAATGAAAAATAATATGCTTTATAAATGTTTGATATATAATATTGAAAAAATAATGTTTGCTAAAAGTTTTGTGGTGTGAAAAAAAAGTTGTACTTTTGCATTTCGTTTAAAGACAAAGAAATATAGTTAATAATTCAGTTATAAAATGTACGCAATAGTAGAAATAGCAGGAAAGCAATTCAAGGTAGTACAAGATCAAAAAATCTTTGTAAGCCGTCTTCAAAATGAAGAAGGTAGTCAAGTATCTTTTGACACCGTGATGCTTAAAGACAATGAAGGTGCTGTAGAAATCGGACAACCTTACATAGCAGGTTCGAAAGTAACAGTAACTGTTTTGAAACACTTAAAGGGAGACAAAGTATTGGTTTTCCATAAAAAACGTAGAAAAGGTTATCAAAAGATGAATGGTCATCGTGACTATTTGACTCAAATAAAAATTGATAGCATTCAATAGTTTTTTTAGAAAGAGAAATAAATTAGTAATAACCTTTTAAAAACAATATAGTATGGCTCATAAGAAAGGTGTCGGAAGTTCGAGTAACGGTCGTGAATCAGAAAGCAAACGTTTGGGCGTAAAGATATATGGTGGTCAAAGCTGTATAGCTGGTAATATCATCGTTCGCCAACGTGGTACCGTACACAACCCTGGTAAAAATGTAGGTATGGGTAAAGATCATACTTTGTATGCTCTTGTTGATGGTACTGTTGAATTCAGAAAAGGACGTCAAGA
>JAFWBF010000196.1 GCA_017507285.1 Bacteroidales bacterium
AATGGAGTGTCTACGAAATATTTAAACAATTATCTAATTTGGAATAATGTTCTAATGTATGGAAAAGTATATCTAAAGAACAGAATATCGATATTGTTTGATGCCGCAGCATCTGCATATATCTCTATTCGTGCTGTGGATATAAATAAGAGACCTACTATTCCTATACTAGTGTAAATTCAGTCTAATATCAAACTAGAGCCAAAAATGTTTTTTATCCGGCTCAATTCGGGCTGCTATTTTGATTGGGCTTGGGGTAGAAATTGGCAAAAAGATATCGATGGTGATGACAAACACAATATTATATGCTGTATTAACGTTTATTACGAATCGAAAATGTGAGGTGTGGTGTCTTAGCCTCAAAATATAAATTATATGTGTAGAATTTAATATAGCCGATTATGAAGAAAAATTTACTGTTTGTAATATTGTTGAGCGTTGCAACAACAGTGTTTTCTCAATTGCAAATCACACCCGGAACCTCTTTTCCGTCGGGGTGGACAGCCGACTCGCTGGTTCGCAATGTGCTTTTGGGCTCGGGTGTAGAGGTGTTTAATGTGCAGTTTAATGGTTCTTCGGGAGTGATAAATTGTAGTGCCATTGGTAGTTTCAATACCGGTGCCAACGCTACCAACCTAGGTATAGAGGAGGGCATAATAATAGGTAGCGGAGCTGTAAGTTTTGCGGCAGGACCAAACAACAGTGGCGGTGGTAGCGCTTCGTCGGGATGTTCGACCTATACCGATCCTGCTCTTACTGCTATAGCTTCGGGTACTTTGAACGATGTGGCCACACTGGAGTTTGACTTTATTACGAAGGCCGATACCGTTAAGTTTAATTATGTGTTTGCTTCGGAGGAATATCCCGAATATACTTGTTCGAATTTCAACGATATATTCGGATTCTTTCTTTCGGGTTTGAATCCGGCAGGAGGTATGTATAGCAACTATAATATTGCCCGTATTCCCGGTACCAATATTCCTATCACTATCAATAGTGTGAACGGAGGGTCGGGCGGTAGTTCGTCGGCTTCGGGATGCTACTACACTTATTCGCAGTACTATGTGGATAATGCCACCGGTACTACCATACAATATGATGCTTTCACGACGGTGCTTACTGCCATAGCTCCCGTTATTCCATGTACGCCCTACCATGTAAAGATGTGTATAGGCGACGTTACCGACGGCGCTTTCGATTCGGGGGTGTTTTTGGAAGCCAATAGTTTCTCGGCCAATGCCATTGTTACCGATTTTACCAACCCTACCAATCAGAATGCTCCATACATCTTGTATGAGGGTTGTTATGGTGTGGATATAGTGTTTTCACGTCCTCAAGCCAAAAGCGTAAGCGAGCTTATACCTATAACATACGTTGGAGGTACTGCAAGCAATGGTCAGGATTATACCTATATCAACAACTCTATAACTTTCCCTGCCGATTCTACAAGTGTAACACTTCATATCTATCCTTCGCTTGATGGAGAAATAGAGGGCGAGGAGACGATAATATTGGCCTACCAAGCTACACCTTGTGAAACCGATACTGTTTACCTTTCCATATACGATGTTGATACTATGGTGGCAGAAATATCCTACACTCCACCGGTGGTAACCGATAACGAGGTTACGCTGAGGGCATCGGTTACAGGAGGGCATGTAAACGAAAATGGATATACATATAGATGGAGTACGGGAGCTACAACAAGCGAGATAACCGTTCCTACCGAGCCTACAGCAGAATATTCTTACTACGCCATAGATATGTGCGATAAAGTGGCTTTTAGTGATACCGTAACGATAGGTATACTCAAAGACTTTGCTACTACAAGCAAAGATACCACTGTGTGTGCCTTTTCGGGTTTGCTACTTTCGGTAGAGGGTGGCGACTATCAGGAATGGAGTACCGGCGATACATCGGCAACGATATTTGTGCGTCCGGGCGAAGATTGTGCCATCACCGTTACATCGTACAAGCATTGGAATGGAAGTTTGTGGGAAGATACTGATACCATTATTATAACAGTAGTACCAAGTCCCGAAATAGAACTTTCGGCCTCCAAACAGGTAGCTTGTCGGTTGGATTCCATAAGACTGTCGGCAACAGGTGCCACCGACTATTCGTGGGACGATGGCGTTACTTTCGATACTCGTTCGTCGATGATTGTAACTCCTGAATATACTACCACATACATTGTTTATGGCCGTGCCGAAGGGCATGAATGTTTTGGTTTCGACTCTGTAAGAATAGAGGTTACTCCGTTCTATACTGCTACCATAATGGGTGGCGAATATGACTGCCATACAAATATGGCGATACTGACTGTGGAAACCGAAGCCCCCGAAGTAACATGGACTTCATCGCCGGCCGATACTTCGCTTGCTCGTCAAAAGAATAGTAGGACTATAACAGTGTCGCCTTTGCAACACACAACATATACTGTGGCTGTAGAAAAGGAAAACTGTGTGAATAAGGAATCCAAGTATGTAGAAGTGGATTTGAAACCCAAAGCCCGCATTAAAGCCGACCCCGAAGAGGTATCGTTGGGAAATATGCAAACTACTCTTACCGACGTAAGTTCCAATAGTGTACGTCGGGTGTGGTATTTCTTTGATGGAACAAAGTATTACGATAGTAGGATTGTCTACCAAGTGCCTTATTCGGTCGATTCGGTGCCGGTGGAAATGGTGGTATACAATGCTCATGATTGTTCCGATACTACATCGAAGGTGATATATGTAAACAACAATACTGTATGGATACCAAACTCGTTTACCCCTTTGTCCGAAACAAACAATAGGTTTGACATTGTAGCTGCAGGAGTGCAAGACTATGAGATAGAAATTTATAACCGCGAAGGGATGTTGGTATTCCATTCTAATGATGTAAACAATTCGTGGGATGGTACACACAATGGCAAATATTGTCCACAGGGAGCTTATGTTTATATAATAAGGTATTCGTTTAGAAATCAGAAATCAGAAACGTTGGTACGAAAAGGTAATGTATTGATAATATATTGATGATACAATACGATATTTCAAACGGTCGAAGTAGTTAACCTTACTTCGACCGTTTTTATTATATTGTATATCTTTTTTTTGATGGAATTGTTATTTCCAAAATCATAGTTATGTAACTATCATACTTTGCCTATAGTATGAGGGCTATTTCGGGCCCTGCGGATTAGCCTTTGCAAGTATGCGGTTTACGGGTCAAAACCATGGGAGTTACGGGTCAAAAGTATGGCACTTTTAGTTCGTAAACCGCATGGTTTCGACTGCTAAGTGTGGCAAGCAAAAAAGCCGAAGCAATATGCGTACTGCTTCGGCTTGGTTATGTAGAACTATATAAGCGTTATTATTGAACTATCAAAGTTTTGCTATCCGGTACTTCGCCGGTGGCGGATGCAAGACGAACGCTTTACCTGCCGGCTACGAGGTTTTGAAGATTTAGGGTATGAGTAGTGTGGAAATAAACTTTATCCCCTTTTGAGTTGTAGATATAATTCACACTTTGAGAGAATACTACATTTTCAAACAAAACAAATACAAACAATCATTCTTTTCATTTCGAACCTCCTACTCTTTCAAAATGATAATTCCAATTACCTTCCGGAAAAATTCCATCTACTGGCATACCTTCACAGCAAAAAATAGATAAATAATTATCTGAACGGATATTAACTTCAAGTGTACGAACACCATCAAAATATAGATATCTATCCCTATATTCGTATGTAGCATTCAAAGTGTCAAATGCCGATGGCACATTGGTTGTGTTTGTGCCAATCACTGTATTATCATTGAATATCAATTGAAGTGTTCCACTTTCTGTATACAATTCATCAGTACACACCCACGTTCCTACAAATGGATTCTGCGTAAGTGGTTTTCTTGTTGTGGAAGGTTCCGGTTCTTCTTCTCCTTTTTTGCAACCAGCAATGCTTAGCATTCCTACGGCGACCAACGCCAATAAAACGAACTTTAAAATTTTTCTATTCATAATCAATCTATTTAATATATTAATAAAGACTTCTATTTTCAAATATATCTACATAATTATATCATAAATCAAACAATTAGGCAAAGATACGTTTATATTCCAAAGCTATGCACATTAGTCCGAAATAGGACGCACTCCATAGCCATAGTAACGTGTAAACCAATCTATTAAATACTTTTCATTTGATAACTTAAGAAAGAAAGAGGCACTGTTTGGAACAAGAGTTTCACCGTTAGCACTCCAATAATAGCCACATAGTGCATTCTTGTAGTACGATATCCCAAGGTAGTAACCATTGGCAGGGAAAAATATAGTATTACCATTTTTTCCTGTTACAAGTGTTCCTGTTGTTCCATTTTGTGTGGTCCATTTAAAAGTGCAGTTATCTATCAGCTCTTTCATTTCCTCTTTTGTAGGCATACGCCACGGGGCTCCCCAATTGGCCGTAGCAGCATCATAGGAGGCGTTGCCACTTATGTTGCCAAACTGTTGACCCATTGTTGCACAATTTTCATAAGAGTAGTCTGTTTTAGGTACAATTTCGCCCCATGCATAATAATTGCCATATTCTTCCGGATTATTTGCACCTACATTACAGGTAGCCCACTTTAATCCACTTGGCAAACCAAGATCTACATATTCATGACCATTAATAGTATTGTCGGGTTCTTTTTCGCAACTACTAATACTTAGCATTCCTACAACTGCAAACGCCGCGAAGGCTATTTTTACTGCGTAAGGTTTCATGATTTCTATATTTTAATATTACATAATGTGCACCCCTTTATCCAAATCGGTATTATACGCATTATTTATACCGCTTGGAGTATTAGTGATATTTATTTAGTAAGTATTATAAGTCGTTGCCAAAGAGAATGCTGATAAACTTTGGGCAACAATCGTTATCAATACTACTATCGCCCTACACCAACGAAACGTGCCGCAGGGCAACGTTCGTCAAAGTTGTTTTTGCCCAAAAGC
>JAFWBF010000028.1 GCA_017507285.1 Bacteroidales bacterium
ACAATCATGCCAAATCGCAATACTTGATGGCTGCCATATATGCCAGAGGCGATGAGGGTGTAAAACAAAACGACGATGAGGCTATAAAATGGCTTAAGAAAGCTGCCGAAAATGGATATATAGATGCAATATTTGACCTAGCCAATACCTATGCCACCGAGGGTAGTGCTTACTATAATATATCGGAGGCTGTAAGGTTGCATACGATGTTGGCCGAGTATGGCGATGCCAGATCGCAATGTGAGTTGGGTACAATGTATGTTGTAGGTCGAGGTGTGGAGGTCAATTATACCGAGGCTGCAAAATGGTATAAGCTGTCGGCTGCACAAGAATATCCTGCTGCTATGTTCAATCTTGCTATAATGTATGCATCGGGTGAGGGTGTTGCCAAAGACGAAGCCGAGTCGATGAAGATGCTGACAAGTGCGGCCAAGCTGGGACATGCCAAAGCTCAGTACGAATTGGGGGTTATGTATCTGAAAGGTGAAGATTTGGAAGAAGACGAAGTTGAGGCCAAACGTTGGATAGAAAAAGCTGCCATGCAAGGCAATATTAAAGCAATAAACTTATTGGCATTGTTTTACGAAGAGGGGATAGGAGTGATACAAGACTACAACAAAGCCTTGGAACTATATCAGCTACTAGCCGATAATGGCGATAAGGATGCCAAGAAAAAGGTGAAAGAGGTGAAAAAGAAAATAAAGAAACAGAAGAAATAAACTGTTGAAGTACATTAATTCGAAGCCTTGTAGGTAAGTTTCAATAAAAAAACTTGCCAACAAGGCTTCGGCTATTTTATTTGCCAATGTTGGCAACGTATGCACCTTGGGTGTGTATATCATGATATGGTATTCCCAGGCTGTCGCATTCGCAAGTCCATTTGTACGATAGAGAGCGGTAGTTGGTTGATGCGATAATAAGAGTGTCGAAATCAAATTGCTGCCTAAGTTTGCAAATGGAAATATAGGGGTTGTTGGTAAGTATAATATGTGTCAGATTTAGTTTTTGCGTGGAATGTTGTTTGTAATTGTTTTTGTTTATTACCGCTATCTTACAATTGCTGAATGCTATGAATGAATTTCGTTTGAAAACTTTGTTGGAACTATAATCGTTTGTGAGGTATATGTTGGTTGTTTTTTGTGTGCAATTGTTTATCCTATAGTTGCCGGCAAAGTATTTTACTTGTTCGTGATTGTCAATCAAACAGCTATCGGCAACAAAATAGCTTGTGTTGCCATCAAATATTTCCATTGCAAAATCCTTGCCGCTGTCGTAAACAATCCATTTAGATTGTTGCACAGAGGTCCACGATATTGTTATGATATAGCCCAACAGTACTATCATTGTAGCTATGGAAATAAAAAGATATGGTTTCCATCGGCGGCCTATTGCCAACATCAAACATACAATTGCTACCAGTGAAAGGCAAAACATTGTAGTGTCGAAATATATGTCAGAAATATTGGCCGATGGGAGTTTGGATACCCAATCTAGCACATAGTTTACTCCCTTTATCTCGATAGAAAAGACGGTTGTAAATGCTTTTCCTCCCGATATTATTACAAGTATTGCTGTTGCCAATAGTATTCCCGAAAATGGAATGATGGCTACATTGGCAATAAGGAAGTAAAGCGGAAACTGATGAAAGTAGTATAAAACAAAGGGAGTAGTAAATAGCTGGGCCGAAAGCGAGACATAAGCAAATGATAATATTTTGGAAGCAATAAGATGTGTAACATTGCATATTTTCTTCCGGATATATAGGAAAAATGTGAAAACTAGGGTTCTGTTTCCATACTTGTTGTAATGCCATTTTTCACGCTCTTTCGGTGTGGGTATTGTAGGGAGGGTGTCAAAAAATGGTTTAAGAGCCACTATGCCTATCACTGCCGAATACGAAAGTTGGAACCCAACATCGTATATGTAGTTGGGATTGATAAGCAGTAGTATGAAAGCCGATGTTGCCACATTGCTAAATACATCGGCACGTTCGAAAAACATTTCGCCAATTACGATGAGCGTAAACATGGTGGCAGCCCTCATTGCCGATGGTGCCATGCCTGTTATCATCACAAAAAGCCATAGTACCAATATGCGTATACAACCTTTGATGATGCGGTGCTTTTTGGAATTACTCAAAAAGAAAAGACAATAGCTTACCAATATGGATATGATACCCAGGTGTAGGCCCGAAACACACAGTATATGTGATATTCCGCCATTGGAAAACTTTTGCAGTGTTTCGTTGTCGATATTTTCGTCCCATCCAAGTAGCATTGCCGAAGCTATGGACTTCTCTTGTTCGGACAATGAACTGCTGTTGATAATGCCCACCATCATATCCCGCAGTTTATAGGCAAAAGCCATCACTCCTTTTTGCGACGACTTTTCAATGATGGTGTAATGTCCCGATTTTATGTATGCAGTGGCATATATATGTCGTTTTGCCAAATAGTCGGAATAGTCAAACTCGTAAGGGTTGCTTGGTGGTTCCACATTTCTCAACTTCGATTGTACAACTATCTTATCGCCATATTGTAATGTTTTGGCCAAAGAATCTTTTTGGAAATATAGTATCACTTTACCTTCGGTTTTGTTCCATCCCTCGGGGGTATGAATCATTAGCATATTGGCGGTGGCTTTGATGCTTTTGGCTGTATGTGATGGTTTTTCATTTATCATTACTTCGTACATATCGGCATTGGACATTGAATAGGTGTAGTGGGCCTTGCATCGTAATGGCGAGTGCAACAACGATATTGTATAGCCAAACAATACTGCTATGGCAATGAAGAGTATAAGATATATATGGCGGGCGGCCTTGTAACGATACGACATTTGTACACAAATCCATGCACCTACTGCCAAAACAGAACAGATTATAAGAGGTACGACTTCATACTCTGTAGGGTATGCTCCTTCGATAATAATTCCCAAAACAAAAGGTAATATCCATTTGACGATAGCTGAATTCATGTTATATCATAGTTGTAGTTGTGTACTTTTATGCCAATATTATGTAAGGCTTCGGGCTGCAAAATTCGGAATTTTATTTCAAATACACAAATTTTTCGTATCTTTACACCATAAACCATATTGCTTAAACATGAATTTAGATACTTATTTAGAGCCGATTAACCTTGAAGATATTGGGTTTGCACATGATAAATTTTCGCCAAGATTAGGTGATAAGGTTATTGCCTATACCCAAAAAGGCAACTTTCCTGAAATAAAGAAATCCCGACTTGCTATTTTGGGAATAAAAGAAGACCGCAATTCTATAGGGAATATAGGATGCAAAGATGCTCCCGACGAGATAAGGAAAAAACTATATGCCCTGTCTATACCTACCTACGATATGGAGCTTGTAGATGTGGGAAATATAGAAATGGGCCAAACTCCCAAGGATACTTATTTTGCCGCTATCGAGGTGGTGGCCGAACTGTTGCATCACAACATAACGCCGATAGTATTGGGCGGTGGGCAGGAACTTACATTCGCTATGTATAAAGCCTACGAACAACAAGGACAAATAATAAATATATTTGCTGTAGATCCGCGCTTTGATATAGGTCCCGATACCGAAGCGTTGAATTCTCGTTCATATCTGACTAAAATAGTGATGAGCCAACCAAACTATCTTTTCAATTTTACAAACGTTGGCTATCAATCATATTTTGTAGACAAGAATATGGTGGATTTGATGAACACTTTGCAATTTGATATCTATCGCCTTGGATTGATTCGCTCCAATATGGAAGAGGTTGAACCCCTTGTGCGTAATGCCGATATGGTAAGTATAGACATTTCGTCGATTAGGCAGAGCGATGCCCCTGCTTGTGGCAACCCCACTCCTCATGGCTTTTATGGCGAAGAGATTTGCCAGATAACACGCTATGCAGGTATGAGCGACAAATTGTCGTCCATAGGTTTTTTTGAGCTCAATCCCAGGTTTGAGAATAATGGACAAACCGCCCATCTGGTAGCTCATGCTATATGGTATTTTATCGAAGGGTTCTACAATCGGCGTTCAGACTTCCCATACATCGACAAGCAGAACTACAAGCGCTACACTGTGCCTATGCATGATGAGGGTTTGGAACTAGTGTTTTACAAAAGCAAGAAGTCGGACCGTTGGTGGATGGAGATTCCTTGTAACGAGCAAATGAAACAGCGCTATGCCCGCCATCTGCTTGTAGCCTGTTCGTATGCCGATTATCAAGCGGCATTGAACAACGATATACCCGAACGGTGGTGGCGGTTTTACAATAAGTTGGTTATGTAAGCAAAGCAGTAATGAGCTATGATGAATATCGAAACTTTGCGTGATTATTGTTTGGCAAAGGCGGGTGCCACCGAAAGTTTTCCGTTCGATGATGAAACTCTTGTGTTTAAAGTAGCAGGGAAGATATTTGCATGTGTTTCGTTGGATAAGCCCGATTGGTTGGTGCTGAAATGCGATGCCGAGCGTGCCATAGACTTGCGTGAGCGATATTCGTATGTAGAGCCGGCATGGCATTTCAATAAAAAGTATTGGAATCAGATTCGGTTTTCGTCGGCAGGCGACGGCTTTGTTATGGAGCTTATAGACCACTCTTACAGCGAGGTGCTGAAAAAATTGCCCAAAAAACAGCAGAATGCTTTAAGCCAATAGCCTTTGCTCGGCTCCGGAGCCGTTACTGGGAGTAAGCTTGGTTGGTGACTTTTTTTATCCACCTTTAGGGTTTTGCATCTCTTATTTGGCTTATCAACGGACTTGGATATTGGTATAAGTTCCTCTACAATATTAACACTTTTTTCGATATAAGCCTTGTTGTAATAAGGTCCTTATGGGTCGAAAAAAATAAATTTATCCGCTTCGAAGGGCAATGTTTCGAAGTCATTTTTCTGTAATTATAAATAGTTGATTTTCAGATATTCTATTTTTTGTTTCTTGACACTCGAGTCTCAAGGTCTTGACACTCGAGTGTCAGCGTCTTGACATTCGAGTGTCAAGACCTTGACATTCGAATGTCAAGAAATGAAGATTGGAATGTTTGCCAAACACCTCTCCAAAGGTCTTTTTTTATCGGTGCATAATCAAAAAACTTTCAATGGTAATTTAACATTTTTATCTTCCATGAACTTCGCTTTGATTTTGCATTCTTTTTCTCGAAAAATCGTAATATTCCACCAAACAGTCTGCAATGTATTTTTGTGAATTTGCCCAATAAAAAAACAAACGCCCCAAAACTGTTGAGAAAGTTTTTGGGGCGTTTGAGCATTATTTATGGTAGGTTTCTATTGTTTAAGTTCGAATTTGATAGGCATATTAAATTGTACTCTTACTGGTTTGCCTCGTTGTGAGCCGGGTATCCATTTAGGCATCATTTTCAGCACTCGCACCGCTTCCGCTCCGCAACCATAGCCTATGTCTCTAAGTATCTTTATATTGGTAATGCTTCCATCTTTTTCTATTACGAATGTTATATACACATTTCCTTCTATCCCATTATCTATTGCCTCCTGCGGATAGCGTAGGTTGGTGTAGATAAAACTGTAAAGCGAATCTTCGCCACCCGGAAATTGTGGTTGTGTTTCTACTACTGTAAATATTTCTTCTTCAATTTCTTCGGCTTCTTCGTTTACGGTTGTTACAGAATTAAGAGAAAGATTGAGGCTTGCTGCTGTTTCTGTTTCATTGCTGCTCGAAGATAGCCTGCGTGCGTTGCCCGTATATGTTACCATTCCGTCTCGTCCTCCTCCCACTGCGTCGTTCGATACTCCTTCGGGCAATGGTAGTGGTTGCTTTACGGTTACCGGCTTGCCATCTTTTTCCACTATTTCTTCATCTATTGCTATGAAAGAGGTGTATTTGGTCATTAATCCGTATTTTAGTCCAAGGCGTGTTATTTCTTTGGATATAGAAGAGTCGGCAG
>JAFWBF010000197.1 GCA_017507285.1 Bacteroidales bacterium
ATTGGCACAAACGCTTTTTAACGAAAGCTTTTTGACCTCGGCAGTCGATGGTTCATTGCCATTCAAATCCATAAAAGCATTGGCTTCGAATTGTATATCTCTTATCCAAAAATCGATGGATTCATGTTTAAATGTAGCATCTTTTAGCAACATATTTGCCACCACAGTAGGATATTCTTCCTCCGAATATCGGCCTTTCACTTCGGCATCTATATCCAAACTACCTGTAGCATCCATAGTATTAATTATAGGAACCAATGCTGCCGGCACCATCTTCTTGGCTATATCTATAGCCGGCACCGATGCATGCAATCTGGCATCAACGTCAATTCGAGAACTGTCGGGCAGTGCCACATAGCCATTCATGGCAAAGGCAATATCGTTTATGCTAAGGTTGGCCTTGGCGAGGTCAACACTTATACTATCAAGATTGGCAGCCAACTGTGTAGAGAAATCAATATTCAAATCCTTGGCAAATACCACCGAATCAGTTCTAAAGTTTATCTTATCCAACATCAAATCCAACTGTAATGTGGCATTAGGATCGAGAAAATTGCCATTAAGGTTTATCTTCGTTTTGTTTATCTTGGCAAAGATATTTGATTTATAATCGTCGTAAACAATTCTTCCGCTTGTTACCTCTATATTCTCTATTGCAAGCGAATGCAAATAATCCTCCAACACAAATTCTGTGGTAGTAGTATCCTCTTCCGACGGCGGAAAAATTTCCCAATTAGCTTTGCCCGTTTCATCTGTAAGCACAAAGGCATTAATACCTTCGAGAGCAATATTATCTATCTCAACATCTTTGGTTTGCAAATATTTGATAGGATCAAGTTTTATACTGCAGGCAGCAAACGACAGCAACGAATCCTTGGCTTCGGGAAAAGGTTTCCCTTCCTGCTTAAAAGCCTTGGAAACAATATTCCCATCGTTGATAGTAAGATAAAAATCGGGATAAGTGGATAAAAAAGTAATATCAATATTGCTGAAATTAACGTCGGCATTAAGCAACTCATTGGCATAGTGGTTTACAATCTTTGTCGTTTTTTCGGGAGTAAACACTATATATAATGCCACACCCACAACAATACCAACCAAAAGCACCAACGAAAGCAACGCAATACTTATCACTTTTATTGTCTTTGCCACTATCGAAGCAGCTTTCTTAAATGTCTTTTTTTTATTTATTTCGCTCATTGCTATATATTTGTAAACATGTAAAACCTCTTTTAGACCATGCAAAGGTAAGGTTTTTTTTCGGTTTAGACAAAATATATAAATATTGTTGTTTCACAACCTTGCATAATAACAATTATTTTCCGAAATTTGTTACCGTTTTAAAACAGCAAATATTTGCAATACATTACTGATTATAAATAGTTTAATTATTACAAACATCAATTACCCGACATGAAAAAGCAATGGTTTGCAGTATATATTTTAATGGTGGTATGTTTTGCAGCGTGCCAAAGCAACATGAAACCGACATTGGACGATGCCAACAAGGAATTTATTGTACTATTCACCAACGATATTCACAGCCAAATACTCCCGTTGGAGGATAACAACATGGGCGGTGCCTTGCGTAGAAAAGTGGTTATAGACAGCATACGGGACGCTCACAACAACGTGCTACTTGTAGATGCCGGCGATGCTGTGCAGGGCACAGCGTTTTTCAACATCTTTAAAGGTGAGGTTGAAATGATGATTATGAACGAACTTGGATACGATATACGAACCCTTGGCAACCACGAGTTTGACAACCGAATGGACGGACTGAAACAAATGCTACTATGGAACAACCGCACAACAACAATAGCTACCAACTACTCCTTTAGCGACTCGGCAACGGCTTCGCTTATACAAAAATCGACAATTATACCTATTGGAGACATTAAGGTAGGCTTCGTATCGGCAAACACAAACCCAAACGGAATAATAGACCCCACCTATAGACAAGGCCTATCGTATACCGATCCCTTGGAACTGACCGACAACGAAGCCCAAAAGCTGAAACAACAAGGTGCCGACATTGTTATAGCCCTTTCTCACCTCGGGCTCTCGGACGAAGACAAAAGAAGATACACCGTGGATACCGCACTGATAAACGCATCGCAACATATAGACTTGCTCATTGGCGGACACACTCATACCTATCTGTACACACCTTTCTACACCCTCAACCTCGATGGCGACAGCATTGCCATACTGCAAGCCGGAAAACACGGACAGTACCTTGGAAGTGCCAAAATAAGACTATCGGCCAACAGCTCTCCTACCATAGAATACTCGCTGATACCCCTCTCATCTCATTTAGATTCAAAAATAGATTCGGCGTTTGCCAACAAAATAGACCACTACACACAAGCAGTAAACAAAACCATGAACAAACACATTGGTACCACACTGCACCCTATGACCATCGGCAAACCCGAAAGCCCACTTGGCAATTGGGTGTGTGATGCACTAATAATATTTGCCAAACAATACATGAATACCAATGTAGACTTTGCAATATACAACACGCACGGAATACGATACCCCTTGCCACAAGGCAACATTACACTTGGCCACATCTACCAATCATTCCCTTTCGACAACAACCTAAGCATAATAAAACTAAAAGGCAGTGAAGTAATAAGCCTATTCCAAACCATAGCCCTGCGAGGAGGCGAAGCCGTAAGCAACGAAGTGCGACTGACCATAGCCGACGGCAAAGCAACCAACATAACAATAAGCACCAAAGCCATAGACCCCACCAAGACCTACACCATAGCCATGCCCGACTATGTGGCCAACGGTGGCGACCAAATGGAAGCATGCCTCAACGCCAGCTCTCGAACCGACTACCCCCTAACCATTCGCGATATGATTATCCAACACCTTGAGCAGCTAGCCACCCAAGGCAAAGCACTACCGCCATCCACCTCAGGAAGAATAACCATCCGATAAACTCTAAAACTGATGACCAAAAAACAAATTATCCCATATATGTTATGGCTGTAACATATATGGGATAAAATGATAACCAATATAGGTTATTTCACCTACTTGCGGATAACCTTGCGAACAGCCACACCTTCGGCGGTGGTTATTCGCATAGCATAGTATCCTTTTGCAAGTTTTGATATATCTATTGTATATGCGTTTTCATACACTTC
>JAFWBF010000198.1 GCA_017507285.1 Bacteroidales bacterium
AAGAGGAAGAAGAACTAGCTTTCGAAATGGTAATACCGGAACCGGAGCAGTATACTATGCCTGAGCCACCTGTGCCTATAGAAGCACCGGAAGCTCCAACAAAGAATGTGCTAAAGTTTTCGTATTACAACACAGAATGTAATTTGAGAATGGACGATAATATCCGTTTTTCGCTCGATGATGTTTCGGAAAAAGCAGTATCCGAAGCATGGAAAAAGCTATCCGGAAAACATTCTGATGCTTTTGTGGCTGATTGTTTGAAATTGAGAAAAAATATGCACCTTTGCGACTGGGGCTATGTAACATTGTTAGACTCTGTTGCAAGCACAGTTTTTGGCAAGCGAACCAACGAGGCTGTAGTACTTCAAATGTATGTCCTTACCCAATCCGGATATAATGTGCGTATAGCCAGAGCTAACAATAAATTAGTTCTTCTTCTTCCGGTTATGGAAACTCTTTACAATCATCTTTATCTAACTATTGATGATGAGAAATACTATGTAATAGACCAAACAGATGCCGGAAGTTTCAAAGTGTTTAATCATGCTTTTCCAAAAGAGAAAGTGTCGTCGTTACGCATAAGAAATATCCCAAACTTTGAGAATGCTAAAGTTGACACAAGAACTTTTGGAGCAGAGGCTTATCCGGAGCTAAAAGTATCGGTAAATGTAAATAAAAATTTGGTAGATTTTTACAACTCTTATCCTGTGGGCGATTGGAACAACTATGTATCGGCATCATTAAGCAACGAGGTGAAAGCCAATTTGTATCCTATTCTAAAAAAGCATATAGCAGGAAGAAAGCAGGAAGAAGCAGCCAATATACTCATCAATTTTGTGCAGACTGCTTTCGAATACCAAGTAGATGATGAGCAGTTTGGCTACGAACGACCTCTATTTGCCGACGAAACTTTTTACTACCCTTACAGCGACTGTGAGGACCGCTCCATACTTTTTTCGATATTGGTGCGAGAGCTGTTGAACCTCGATGTGGTGCTACTAAACTATCCCGGTCATTTGGCTACAGCTGTACATTTTACCGACAATATAGAGGGCGACTATATGACTATTGACAACAAAAAATACATAGTCTGCGACCCAACATATATTGGAGCCACCATTGGCGAGGCAATGCCACAATATAAAAATGAGAAAGCAAAGATAGTTAAAGTTGCAAACTAAATAAAAGCCGGACTTTATGAAGAAATTATTATCTATAATACTATTTATATCTATTGGCTGGTTGACGTATTCGCAAAATTGTATGGAATATGACACTGTTGGGAATTACGAAAAAGCATTTACATGTTTTATGACAGACTCGGCCGACTCGTACATGCAGTACAAGATAGGAGAATACTACTACGAAGGAAAGGCAGTAGCCAAAGATTATGAGGAGGCAGTAAAATGGTTCGAAAAAGCTGCAGAGGGCAACAATGCCGATGGGCAGAACAACCTTGGATATTGCTATCGCAGAGGAATGGGGGTACCCCAGAACGATAAGATGGCTGTACACTACTTTACGCTTGCGGCAAAACAGAACAATCCTTTTGCCGAATACAACCTTGCATGGTGTTATGAAAATGGCAAGGGTGTGGAGCAAAATTTGGAAAAAGCTGCTTACTGGTTCGAAAAAGCTGCCATCCAAGGCGATGTTACCGCCCAGCTGTATATAGGAAACTACTATTTTACGGGTGTGGGTGTGGAGCAAGATTTTGAAAAAGCCGTGTATTGGATGGAACAAGCGGCAGCACAAGGCGACCCTACGGCACAATATAAGTTGGCATCTATCTACGAACAACAAAACGATAACGAAAAAGCCGAATATTGGTATTCATATAGCGTAGAAGAAGAAATGCATTCTATAAAGATGGATGTGATGGAAAATGTGGCATCGTCGGCAGCCAAAGAAGTACGTAACTATACCGAAGATGCCAAACTATATATGCAGGCAGCCCAACGTGGATACCCCGTAGCTCAATGCAACTTGGGCTTGTGCTATTTCCAAGGTTTGGGTTTGGAAAAGGATTATAATAAAGCAGTGGAATACTTTAGCAAAGCCTCAGAGCAAAACAACGCCACTGCCCAATATATGCTTAGCGTATGCTACCAAATGGGAATGGGTGTAAACAAAGATATGAACCAAGTGGCATATTGGAGCCAAAAGGCTGCCGAAGGTGGCAATGTAACAGCTATGTACAACTTGGCTAATTGCTACTACTATGGGCGTGGTATAGAAAAAGACTACCATAAAGCCCTGCATTGGTACACCAAAGCAGCCAACCAAGGACACCAAAAAGCTAAAATAGGAATAAATAACGCAACAAAAAAAATACAGGAAGGAAGATAATTATGAAACATTTTAATATGAAAACCGAAATAAGAAAGTTTGCAGCATTGACAATGATAATGCTGTTTGTATGCCGGGTATGGGCATTTGATTTTAGTGCCGTAAGTAGTAGCGGACATAGATTGTATTACACCATAGTGTCGGATGTGGCACCGCGTACGGTAAAGGTGGTAGCACCGACTGGTGATGATAGTTGGGGATATCCCTCGTGGAGTGGATATACAAAGCCTACCGGCAATGTGGTAGTGCCACAAACTGTTACTTACGGACAGAATACCTATACCGTGGTAGGTTTGAATAACAGATGTTTCAATGAGTG
>JAFWBF010000199.1 GCA_017507285.1 Bacteroidales bacterium
CATGGCATACCCAATATATTGTATTCCATCTCTCGTCGCAAAGGCATTATACCTATCCACAACACCTATAGCAGCCTTATAGCCTCGACACTTACGGTGGCCTTTGGCGGCAGCGTAGGGCTTGAGGCACCCATAGCCACCACGGGTAGTGCCATAGGTAGCAACATTGGTAGGTTTTTTCACCTCAATTCTAAGAATGTTATACTTCTGTTGGGTTGTGGCGCTGCCGGAGCCATAGCGGGCATATTCAAAGCCCCGATAGCGGGAATACTGTTTGTGTTGGAAGTGCTGATGTTCGACCTGACCATGACGGCTGCCATACCGCTGCTCATCTCGTCGATATCGGCCTCATTGATAGCCTACTTCTTTATGGGCAACGATGTGCAGTTTGCATTTGCCGTAAGCGAACATTTTGATATATCGCAAATACCGTACTTCGTTGTCTTGGGGCTGTTCTGTGGCTTTGTATCGGTCTATTTCTTAAGGATAATAAGCTATATAGAAAAGAAGTTTTCCAAGATAAAGAAACAGTATGTAAAAATACTTACGGGCGGTATAGTGTTGGGTATACTTATATTTATGTTCCCACCGCTGTTTGGCGAAGGCTACGATGCCCTCAACGGTTTGCTCCACGGCAATACCGATCCGCTGTTTCGCAACAGTGTCTTTTCCTCATGGCAGTCGCAAACATGGGTGTATCTGATACTGCTGTTTGCGGTAATATTGCTGAAAGGTATTGCCACATCGGTAACTACCAGTAGCGGTGGTATAGGTGGTACCTTCGGACCCTCGTTGTTTCTGGGAGGTATAAGCGGATTTTTTGTTGCAACCCTTATCAATGAGCTAGGCATAGACAGCCTTTCCACATCCAACTTTGCCCTTGTGGGTATGGCAGCGGTAATGACCGGCGTAATGCACGCCCCGCTGATGTCTACCTTTCTTATAGCCGAGATTACGGGAGGGTATGCACTCTTTGCTCCGCTACTTATTGCCTCGGCTGTATCGTACATGGCCGTCTATCCTTTTGAAAAACATTCGATATACACCAAAAAGCTGGCCAAACATGGCGACTTGCTTACCCACGACAAAGACAAGTCGGCATGGCGGCTTATGAATATGGAACGCCTGATAGAGAAGAACTTCACCATTATGCGCGACGGCGACAAGATGCGCGATCTTATACATGCCATCGAG
This sequence comes from Bacteroidales bacterium, assembly GCA_017507285.1. Taxonomy (GTDB): domain Bacteria; phylum Bacteroidota; class Bacteroidia; order Bacteroidales; family P3; genus HGM05376. The sequence continues at coordinate 1,195 of JAFWBF010000199.1, forward strand.
AAAACCTCGAGAAATATTTTTCCCGTGTTGGATAAGGACAATAAGTTTTTGGGAGTAGTAGTACTCGACGATATACGCTCTATGATTTTCCACCCCGAATATTACGATACTTATACTGTGAACGACCTTATGCACAAAATGTCGGATAGCGATAGGGTGTACATCACCGACTCGATGTATGATGTGGTTAAAAAATATCGCTTGAGCGACAAATACAATATTGTTGTTACCGACAATGATAATAATTATATAGGTTTTCTGTCTAGGGCCAACGTGTTTTCGGCATATAGAAACTTCGTGTTTGAGCTATCGGATGAATGAAAAACAAAAAAACTGCGTTAAAATTTTAAAGTTTTCTTTTTGCTACCGAAAAGAGAATGTTAATACATAGAATATTACATGATTTTCATAAGGTGCTCAAATCATAATAAATCTGTAAAGTTTATTAATGCTATTAAGAATGTTGGCTTTAATGAAGAAAAAAGTGTAATTTTGCGAGAATTATTGATATAGAAATTAATTTATAACAGACTATTATTCCGTATATTGCGGGTTATATATAAAAAAATGACAGCACAAGAGATAATAAAAGATCTTGAACAACGCAAAGAGTCATTAAGGAGGTTTCTTTGACATTGACAAATTGCGGAACTTGATAACCGAAGAAGAGAAGCAAACAGAGGATTCGACCTTTTGGGACGACCCCAAGAATGCAAAGCAGGTTCTTACAGAAATAAAGAACAAAAAGGCATGGACCAATGCATTCGATGTTGTATCTGTGAGTTTCGATGATTTGTCGTTGGTATATGAGTTATATACAGCCAACGAATCGACGGAAGAAGAACTTCAACAGCAGATAGACGATACAACAAAGAAAATAGAAGACCTCGAATTTAAGAATATGCTTCGCAACGAGTCGGATCGTTTTGATGCTGTACTTAGTATAAACTCCGGAGCCGGTGGGGTGGAGAGTCAGGACTGGGCCGAAATGCTTATGCGTATGTACATACGTTACGCCGAAGCTCACAAATACAAGGTGGTTGTAAGTAATGTGCTAGATGGTGATGGAGCCGGAATAAAATCGGCAACATTACAGATAGAAGGTGAGTTTGCTTACGGATTCTTGAAAGGTGAAAATGGCGTTCATAGGTTGGTAAGAGTAAGTCCCTTTAATGCGCAAGGCAAGCGAATGACATCGTTTGCATCGGTGTTTGTAACGCCACTTATCGACGATAGTATAGAGGTAGTGGTGGAGCAGTCGAGACTTAGTTGGGATATATTCCGTAGCGGTGGAGCCGGCGGGCAAAATGTAAACAAAGTAGAAAGTGGTGTGCGTTTACGTTATCAATATAAAGATCCCTATACAGGTGAAGAAGAAGAAATCTTGATAGAAAACACTGAAACACGTGACCAACCCAAAAACAAAGAAAAAGCACTGCGCCTATTGCGCTCACAACTATACGACAAAGAGTTGAAGCATCGTATGGAAGAGCAGATGAAATTAGAGGCCGGAAAGAAGAAAATAGAGTGGGGTTCGCAGATACGTAGTTATGTTTTTGACGACCGTAGAGTGAAAGACCATCGTACAAACTATCAAACATCAGATGTAACAGCTGTTATGAACGGTGAGATAGATGAGTTTATAAAAACCTATCTGATGGAATTTGGCGGAAAATAATTATTAAAATAATATTCATTAATCAAAAAAACAAAAAAACATGAACTTACCAAAGATTGCTTCTATAAGCAAAAAAATTGTTGTTGCATGCGTAGGATTGTTCCTATTATTGTTCCTTTTGGTTCACTTAGGTATAAATCTTTGCTTGCTACGCCCCGACGATGGAGCATGGTATATTGCTGCATCTAACTTTATGGGAACAAACTATATCGTAAAAGTATTTGAAATAGTACTTTTCGCAGTTTTGTTTATCCATATTATATTAACTATTGCGTTGCAAATCCAGAATTGGAAAGCACGCCCTGTACGCTACAGCCAACCCAGCAGATCCAAAACATCAGCAGGTTCTAAAACTATGATTTGGACAG
>JAFWBF010000200.1 GCA_017507285.1 Bacteroidales bacterium
AAGCCTTTTGCATGAGGCTTGCTTGTGCCGCAAATAGGGTGCTGGGCGACGAAAGCCTTGCCCAAGATGTGGTGCAGGACACCTTCGAGTACTTTTCCGACAGGGATGTGCCGGTCAAGAATGCGGAGGAGGTGGAGCCATACCTGCTGGTAACGGTCAGAAACAGGGCTATAAAGATGAAAAAACAACATAAGCAAACTACTTTTGTTGACATCGAAACCCTCTACAACCTTGAGACCGACGACCCCGACCAAAGCCACGAAAAGCAGTGGCAGTACGACACTATGGAGCAATGCATCAAACTCTTGGACCTGAAAACCAGGAGGGTGTTTAGGCAGCGATACCTAAAAGGGCTAGACATAAAAACGGTGGCAAGGATGATGAATATGTCTGAAACTAAGGTAAGAAGGATATGCCAACTGGCAATAAATGAAATAACAAAAATGGTAAAAGATGAACAAAAAAAGAGAAAATAACGATAGGCAGGCGATAGAAAAGCTGCTGACCAAATTTTACTCCGGCACCATAGAGCCGGACGAGCTGCGGAGGCTCTATGACTATTTCATGCATACTCGTCCCATACCCGACGAGCTGCAGGAGCATGTGCCAATAGTAAGGCCCCTGGCTATGATGCACAGCCGCATGGCTGCATCCAATACTGACACTGCCAAACCCAAGACCCAAAAGCACTATGCCCCATACAGGCGTACTGCTGTTGCTGCTGCCGCATGGGCTGTGATAGCTATGCTTGTATTGGCCCTATGGCCCGAAAAAAGCATTAACGATGCTCTAAACACGCCAATGGTAGGCCGGCAAACACTGATAGCCAAGGCTGCGATGGACGAGATGAAGCACATGCCACTACCACAAAACCAAACCTCAACACCGGAAAACAGGGTGCCTACGACCCACAACATAATAAAAAAACAACCCGCTGCCCAAACACCAAAACCCAGGGAATATGAGCATATAAACATGCCGCCAACCCACACAACCAACGCAGCGATATGTATGGCCGAGGACACTGAAACCAACAAAACCGACAATATTGCCGATACAGCATTGGCAATACCCTACAACAACCACAAAGAATGGGTAATATACTGTAACAACAGCTGTACTAGCTTGGAGCTGAACAACATTGTGGCAACAACATTGAATATACATACCTAATACAACGAACAAATATAACACTTATATAACAACAAACATAATAATATAAATATGAACAATATGAAAACCCGAAAAACCAAACCAACACTAATACTTATAGCCCTATGGTTGGGCACCGCCATGCCTACCGTGGGCCAAACAGAGCTATACAAACAATACTCCCACCTAAAGGATGTAACGGTGGCATGCATAATGAACTTCTATGTAAACGACACCACGCAGGTGGAACTAACCATATTGGCACCGCAAACAAAAGAAGCTGTATATTATCTGGTAGAGGAATTTAATCTGGGGATTGAAAAAGATATTATTGATAAGGATTTAGAAAATGAATATAGTGGACTTTTTAGACGTAATGTGTGTAGGGATAATGTAAAAAAGGCGTTTGGACCTATAATAAATAATGATTATACTAATGTTTCGGAATTGGTGTACAATTGTAGCAAGGGAACAATAGTGGTGTTTCATAATATAGAAAATAGAGAAAGAAATATTGCAATAGGTAAATTTCTAACAGGTACATTGACCGAACCCGAAAAGTTTCCATCTATTGATAATGCAAATAATAAAAAATAAATATTATAACAAATGAAAAAAAGAGTAATAACAAGAACAGTGCTGTTAACCGTAGCACTAGCCGGCACCATGGCATCGTGCCAAAAAGACGAATTTTCGAATGAGATGGTACCATCTCAGGAAATGAGCCTTAAAGAAAAGGCTCATATAAGCCTTACTCTCCGTTATTGGATAGACGGCGTGGAATACAACCAAAGCTTTGCTTCCAAGGCTGAGGAGAATGCCTACATCAGTTACCTTATAGGTCTTACACTCGAAGGCCGAGAAATAACAATAGGAGGTAGCGAAAATCCAAGCCTTGCACCGGAAGCGGACGATAAATTGACTTTCGAAACCGAAGACAAGGAAGCGATGGATACTTGGGCCACAGAAATGAAAGACAAAGGTTATAATGTGAAATACAATTTCGATAAAGAGCGAAACTTGTACATTGGCACAGCCACCAAAGGCGGAAGTCGCACTATGGCTGCAAACCTTTTGGAAAGAGAGTAGGTGATGAGAGGTAAACGAAGTAGCCAAAACTTGTTGGCAAGTATGCACCCTCCTTAATGTGAGGGGACAAAATACAAGAAATAGTAAGTATAAAAAAACAAGACCAAAAAAACTAAAAAGAAAAAGATTATATTGGTGCCGATGCAAATACGGAGCAATTATAAGAAAAAAAAGATGCAAGTGCTCAAAGATAAGGAAATAAAATGCCGGCTATTCCCGAATTTTGTACGCACAAGCACCTTTGGTCTGCCTATTGCATAGACAGTAAGCATGTAATTTAGAAAGATTCCATGTTGCGTTTGCTAACGCAGAAACCAAACTTATATTGCTCAAACAAATTAAAATAAATAAATAATAAAAATACACATTGATTATGCAAAAAACAAAAATTAGACTAGCAATAGCTGCAATAGCTATCCTTGCTGCAAGTGCAGCAAATTTGACAAGTTGTAATAAAGATGACGAATCGTTAAACAATGAACCTGCAATGGTGCAAAAGTCGGGTCCGGGTATTGAAAATGCTGAAAAGATACTAATAGCTAAAATTCGACTTGAATATAGGCACTATGACCCTATAAATAAAGTTGAAATTTGTACCTATAGACCTAAATCACTGGAATTTTGTAATATGGAATTAGCTGTATCTAATCATGATTTTAGTTTTCCGGTTTCAATAAAAATGGATCAAAATGGAGTTGTAAAGAGTTTATTGATAAATGAGACAGATATGCCATTAGAAGATAAACCTACATTCGAAGATTGTGTTACCGTAGGAACAATTTCTTTTGCTTCGGATAGCCCTATATTGGATTCGGAATTGCAGACTGTTGTAGCAAATGATTACATTGAGGCAGGAACATATCCTATTCAAAAACTTGACGGTGTTTATGTAATTACAATATCAGAATAACGATTCGGTTTAGGCGATGGAGCGTTATGCTCCATCGCTTATATTTTTCATTAAAAAGGAGGTTTATATTATGAAAAGAATATTGATTATACTGTTGCTAGCATTGTCATTCAATGCACAAGCCGTTATTACAGACTATGATTTTATAATAGGAAATTATTACTATAAAATAACGTCGGATAATCCTAAAGAAGTGGCATTGGTAAGGAATTTTGATGCATGTATACATTATAGAGGAAATATTGTTATACCCGATTCTGTTCTGTACAATAATTCTTATTACAAGGTTACAGCTATTGAATATTATGTTTTTCTAAATGCAACAATAAATTCTATTGTTTTTCCAAAAGAGTTAAGGTATATAGGTGAAAGAGCTTTTGAAGGTGCAACTTTTGGAACAAATAGTGCAACGTTGTCTTTACCCAAATCGTTGACTGCGATACATAGCTATGCTTTTTCGGAATGTAGTGGTATTGAGAAAATTTCTATTCCGGCATCTGTTTCCATTATAGAGCAAAATGCATTTGCCGGTATCCAAACGTTGAAAGCGATAGAAGTAGATGCGAGCAATCAGTACTTCTCATCCTACAACAAGGCTTTGTACAACAAAGATAAAAGTACAATTATCTGTTGTCCTATCAATAAACTTACTTATACCCTACATGAGAACACCACCACTATAGCTGAAGAGGCCTTCGGGCAATGTATGATAAATGCATTGACTATCCCATCCACGGTTACAGCCATACATTCACGAGCTTTTGCAAACTGCATAAGGTTAACCTCTATGCATATTCCTGCATCGGTATCGTACATGGGAGGAGGTTTGTTCAAGGGATGCCATAATTTAAAAAGCCTATCAATCGACTCGTTGAACCAATACTATAAGGTTGTGGATACAGTAGTATACAGCATAAATATGGATACGTTGATATCTCACCATTTGGCAAGTGGCAATGTTGAAGTACGGAGTGGTGTAAAGGTGGTGGCCGAAGATGCATTTTCGCTATGCAAGGCAAGGAATGTGGAACTTCCGGAAGGTTTGATAGAAATAAAGGATAGGGCGTTTGTCGATGTGCTAACTCTTCGCTCGGTAACTTTTCCTCAAACGCTCAAGAAAATAGGTATGTATTCTTTTTTGTATTGCGAACAGTTGGAAACTATAGATATACCCAATTCGGTAACTTTGCTAGGGAATTGTGCTTTCGAAGGTTGTTATTCATTACATACCGTTCGCATGTCCGATTCTATAAAAGTTATTCCAACCATGTTGTTTTATGCATGTCTTAGTTTGAGAACCTATACAGGTGGAAATTCGGTAGAACGAATAAATTTTAATGCATTTGGCAGTACTGATTTATCGAACAAAAAGATTGTTTTCCCGCCAAAAATAAGATATATAGAAGAAAAAGCTTTTAATGAATGTGTAAATATTCAAGCGAAATTTACAGGAGTAGTTGATACTTTGGAGGAAGATATATTTGGCTCGTTAAGTTCACTTGTATTAAAGAACACTGTTCCACCTTATGCTCCTAAGGCTATTGCAGGGTCTATATCGCAAATAATTATCCCCTGCGGAGCCACGGAGGCCTATATGGCCGACCTCAATTGGAGTAGCTACAGCTATACCGAAGACTGCGACGGAGTGGAAGAAAATCCAATGTCGGCAGTGAAGGTAACGGCAGGCTACCGCAGTGTAGAGGTGCTTAACGCCGAAGGCTACAGTGTGGCAATATACGACGTTATGGGCCGCTGTATAGTAAACGAACCTGCAAACGGCCTTACCCATCGCCACTATAGCGTACCTGCCGCTGGAGTATATGTGGTAAGGGTTAATGATAGGGGTTATAAAGTAGTAGTTAGATAGTGAGCAGTGAGCAATGAGTAGGGCGGTA
>JAFWBF010000201.1 GCA_017507285.1 Bacteroidales bacterium
GGCGAAAGCTATATTCCCTTTCGGCGAAAGCTATATTCCCTTTCGGCGAAAGCAGTATTCCCTTTCGGCGAAAGCAAGCATTCCTTTCGGCGAAAGCGAACCATCAACCTAATGCCGGGGCAGGGTGCAACCTAACGCCGGGGCAAGGTGTAACCTAACGCCGGGGCAACCTCCATTCCTACGGTGGGACGCTACATATATAACGTATGGCCCTTTTTCGGACAACCAAAACGTGGCCGGCCACCAACGGGAATGTGCCGCCTTGGCAACACTTTGCCATCGGGGCAAACATCTGTATTCGAATTGCGATATACGTATTGGCCAAGGAAAAGAAATGGTTTTTTAATTATTAGTGTCCGCTAAACATGATATGTCGCTTCCAATCTACTGAATCACAGAGATTGGAAGTTGTTTTTTTCTTGGACAAGCCCCTTTTATAAATTTATACCTCATCAGGAGGTGATTCAGAGGCCTCCATAAGTATCAATCTAAGGTCTTCATCCGGCTTATTAAAGAACGTTTGAATGTTGAGATAATACATTAAGGCAATTTCTAAAAATTGCTTTGCAAGTGATTTGCGAATTTTTACTAGAAAGATTTCTACTTTCTTTTGATTGAGCATAGCGGGACTATGTGAATTCAAATGAAATAGAAAGATTTCGGCGAAAAATGCAAATCACGCAAAAGGAAACCTTCGAAGTTACTAGAATGTGAAAATTCTAAAAGCTACTATATATCAGTGGTGTGCAGAAAATATGATAGAGGTTATATGTGGTATTTTTTTTGCTATCAGACCAAATTATGAGTTATGGATATGGGCAATGTTTCGCAGCAGTATTATAAAATCTGTCATAACCTTATAGTTGCGAGCATATAGCAGGTTGAGGTGATGTTCATCAACATGCGACGAATGTTGTGACATATCCATTGGCGAGAATATTCCTTTCTTTATCGTTGGCAAAGTGTTTTCTTTATCATTATGGCAGTAGCCAACCCAACTACGTTTGCCCAAGAGTACAGCTGTGCAAGTGCTGTAGAAATGTTTCTTATCTTGTTGAAACCAAAACAGTATGGGCGAGAGTAGCATTATAAGCGAGGCCGAAGCTGTATCAAATATGCGTTTGTTGCGTTTGTTTTCAGAGGTAGCTATGGTATTGATACTAACGGTGTAGAGATCTTCGGTGGAATGTATGGTATTGGTACCTATTATGAATTGACTTTCTTGGGGGGCAATTTTATATTCCACATTGGTATCTTGCAGGTTTGCCATTAGGCTTATAATTTCCTCGGTCGATAGGTTTTTGCTGCAAAATATAACCTCGTTTATTTTATAAAAGCGTATAAGTTCGATTAACTGATTGATGTTGCCAATAAAATGCTTGTCGCCAAAATGGTTATCCTTGTTTACAAATCCTACAAAATGGGCATCTATACCTATGGAGTTGAATAGATTGGCAACGCGTGTGGTTTCTTCTTTGTCGCCAACAATAAGGTACGACTTCTTTTTGTCGGGGAAGAAGTTATAGTTTTTGATATTCAATAGGTGAAGTATTCCACGTAAACCTACCACCGATACTATTGCCCACGTTGTTCCAAGCAGTATTAACGCTCGCGAATATCGCTGGGTTTCGTCGAGCAATGAGTAGAACACTAGTAACGCACATGTGCCTGCAAAAAGTCCTTTGAATATTCTTCCAAGTTTTACGGGCTTTCGGTATCCACCATATAGGAATATGCATAACAGCCAAATAAGTATGTATATGGGTATAACAATATATGTATATTCGGACGGGTAGTAGTTGATATTATCGGCTTTTAATGTGGCCCAAAGGTTTTTTATGATAAAAAATCCGATGTATATAAGTGCAAAGTCGAGTAGGGGGATGATAATGTTGTTTAATGCTCGTTTAATAAAAGCGAGCGATGCACGCAACCATATTGCTATCTTTATAAAGAAAGTGAATATTTTGGCGTTGGATTGCGTTAGGTGTTTTTGAGCAAAAATCACCATGGCGTTGTAGAATGTGTATACATAATTCATACTGCCTTTCTTGGTGCTTTCGCCCTTATAGTGTATTATCCTAGCCGATGGTAGATAATAGTTTTTATATCCGGCCTGTAGTATTCGGTACGAGAAGTCTATATCTTCGCCATACATAAAGAAAGTTTCGTCAAGCAGACCTATCTTGTCCATCACCGTTTTGCGTATCATCAAATATGCACCCGGTAGTATTTCTATCTCGTTGGTTTCGTCTTCGCTCAGGTGTCCAAGGTAGTAGTGTGCTATGCGTTTGGATTTTGGAAACAGATGTATAAGTCCCGAAATTTTATAAAACGACACTTCCGGCGATGGAAAGCCACGTTTGCTTTCAGGCAGATATCGGCCTTCGCCGTTTATCATTTTCACGCCCAAACCTCCGCAGTCGGGATGAGTTTCCATAAAGTCTATACATTTTTGGAAGGTATCTTTTTCCACTAACGTGTCGGGGTTAAGCAGCAGAATAAATTCGCCTGTAGCTTGTCGTAGAGCTTGATTGTTGGCTTTTGAAAATCCCGGATTGTCGTTGTTGGCTATAAGTTTTACCTGTGGAAATTTTTCGCGCACCATTGCTACCGAGCCATCAACAGAGTTATTGTCCACCACCCACACTTCGCTATCTATGCCCACAGAGGCTTCGAATACCGAAACAAGGCATTGTTCCAAGAAAAACTTTACATTATAATTGACAATAACTATACTTAGTTTCATGCTCTTTCTGTTGATTTATAGATGTTTTGCCTGATGATGGCTTATTTAATTACCTTGCAAAGGTACTAAAAACTTTTCAATACTTGTTGTTTTGCAATAAAAAAGCCCTCCAACTTTATAATTGGAAGGCTGAAAATGAGCACACAAATAAAACAAGTATTTAGTATTCGTTGATTATTAATCTATTTTTTCGGTCATTGCATCATTCACCATTTCTTGAAGAGACAGCGATTCGGTCCCTTTTGATATTGTGAATTTTATTTCCTTGTTTTCGTTGGCATCTATTACTATACTATCTCCCGGAAGCAGTGTTGATTTTATTATTTCTTCTGCCAGTTCGTCTTCTATGTATTTTTGAATAGCACGTTTCAGAGGGCGTGCTCCATAGTTTTCATCCCAACCTTTTTCTTGTATTATATCTTTGGCGGCCTCGGTTATATCTATGTAGTACCCCATCGATTGTATTCTTTTGAATAGTCCGCGTAGTTCTATATCTATTATTTTGTGAATATCTTTTCGTGTTAGGCTGTTGAAGATAATCACATCATCGATACGGTTTAGAAATTCGGGCGAGAATGCCTTCTTCATGGCGTTCTCTATAACACTTCGTTCCATCGAGGCTTTGTTGTTCTCGCGAGCAGTGGTAGCAAAACCTACTCCCGTGCCAAAATCTTTAAGTTGTCTAGAGCCTATGTTGGAAGTCATTATCACTATTGTGTTTTTAAAATCCACTTTCCTACCCAAACCATCTGTTAGTTGTCCATCGTCCAACACTTGTAGTAGTATGTTGAATACATCGGGGTGAGCTTTCTCTATTTCGTCGAGAAGCACTATAGCGTATGGTTTATGTCTGATTTTCTCGGTCAATTGTCCTCCTTCTTCATATCCAACATATCCCGGAGGTGCACCTACAAGGCGCGATACGGTAAATTTTTCCATATATTCGCTCATGTCGATACGTATAAGAGAAGCTTCGGTGTCAAATAGATAACGTGCCAAAACTTTGGCCAAATAGGTTTTTCCTACACCTGTAGAGCCTAAGAATATGAAACTTCCTATTGGTTTGTTGGGGTCTTTAAGTCCTGCACGGTTTCGGCGTATGGCTTTGGTTATTTTTTTGATGGCTTCGTTTTGCCCTATCACGGCATCTTCAAGTTCTTTTTCCATCAGCATAAGTCTGTTGCTTTCGTTTTCGGCTATGCGTTGGATAGGTATGCCACTCATCATAGCCACTACTTCGGCAACGTCTTGCTCAGATACAACTACGCGTTTTTCGCGTTCTTCATTTTCCCAATTCTTTTTTAGAGCCTCAAGTTTTGAGGTCAGTTCACGTTCTTGGTCGCGGTACTCGGCTGCCTCGTTGTAGCTTTTTTGTTGCAACACTTCTTTTTTCAGTTTACTTACCCGGCTTATTTCTTTTTCTATATTTATAATCTCCGGTGGTATTTCTATATTGGTTATATGTACTCTGGCACCTACTTCGTCCATGGCATCGATGGCTTTGTCGGGCAATAGGCGGTCGGTAATATAACGTGTGGTTAGCGACACACACGCCTTCAAAGCCTCTTCGCTATATGTTACTAAGTGGTGGTCTTCGTATTTGCTTTTTATGTTGTTGAGTATCGTAAGGGTTTCTTCGGGCGATGTTGCTTCAACAAATACTTTTTGGAATCGACGTTCCAAAGCACCGTCTTTTTCTATGTATTGGCGGTATTCATCTATGGTTGTTGCCCCAATGCATTGTATTTCACCACGTGCTAAAGCCGGTTTGAACATGTTTGAAGCGTCAAGCGAACCCGAGGCATTGCCGGCTCCTACTATAGTGTGTATCTCATCGATAAATACAATTATGTCTGGATTCTTTTCCAATTCTTTTATGATAGCCTTCATTCTTTCTTCAAATTGGCCACGGTATTTTGTGCCGGCAACCAATGATGCCAGGTCAAGGGTTATCACTCGTTTGTTGTAAAGTGTTCGAGGTACCTTACCTTCCACTATTCTGATGGCCAATCCCTCGGCAATAGCCGATTTGCCCACACCGGGTTCTCCTATAAGAATAGGATTGTTTTTCTTTCTTCGGCTTAGTATTTGGGCTATGCGTTCTAGTTCTTTTTCTCGTCCTACTATGGGGTCTAACCTGTTTTCTTCGGCAGCCCTCGTTAGGTCTCTACCAAAATTTTCCAATGCAGGAGTTCTGCTACCGCTATCGGGTTGTGAACGTTCTTGGTATTGGTTGTTGTGGGACGAGTAGGATATGGTGTCATCATCATCTTCGTCGTTAATATCATTATGTACTGTGAAATCTGATGATGTTTCATTGTCTGTATGAAATGACGAGGTTCGTCCTTCCTCTTCGGTAAGGTGTGTGGCTTTGTATAGTGTGCTTAATTTTTGATAGCTTATACCCGACTTTTCCAATAGTTTACACACAAGGTTTTCGTTTTCCACAAAAATGGCAAGCAAAATATGAATAGTGTGTATTTCTTTGCTTTTGAACCACTTTTGTGATTCAAGAAATGATAAACGTAAAACTTTTTCAGCTTGGCGAAGCATGGGAATGTCGCTGTCAGGTGAGTATTTTACATCCATATTGCTGCGTACAGCGTTTTCGATTTTCATTTTTGCCGAAAGAATATCCACATTCATCTGCGTAAGCAATGCAATGGCCGAACAATCTTTTTCGCGTATCATGCCTAAAAAAATATGTTCAACGCCAACACTACCACTGCCTAAACGGATTGCTTCATCACGGCTGTTGACAATGACTTTCTTTACGTTTGTACTTAGTTTTGCTTCCATTTATTTTTATTTGTGTTTTATCTTTTATTACAATATTGGTAGATACCAATTATGGTATCATTTGATGTAAAATAAAACAAATATCATATCACAATGTTTAATGTGGTATATCGAATATGGTATTTGAATATGTTTCTATAATATGGCTAATCAAAACTATTACAATGTTTTTTGATACTAGTTGATTAGTAATATTGTTAATCAAAATTACACCGTTTTTTTTTCTTAAAACGGAATGCTGCTTTCTAATTTTCAACATGGGTGTGTTAGCAGTGTGTTTGAATGAAAAAAGTTGGCAATGAAATAAAAAATAAATCGTTTAGATGTGTGAAAATTCCCTTCGATAACATTGAATTCATACACTATTGTCGATATATTCGTGGTAGGGTATAATTGGTATGACAATATACCGTCAATCGTTGGGCCGATATATTGCTTTGAAAATTTCATCGTGATGTAAATTTTGCTCTAAATTGGTGTGTAAAGTTTCTGATTAGTCTTTACGATGGCTAGTAGTCGAACCGATTGTTTTTCATGTGTTGTACTCTGTCCATTTCGCGGCGACTGTCCTTTTCTTTTAGGCTTTCTCGTTTGTCGAAAAACTTCTTACCTTTGGCTAGCGATATAGTCAGTTTGGCCAATCCCGAAGGGTTGATGTACAGCATTACCGGTATTATGGTAAAGCCACGCTCCTTGCTTTTAGTAGCTAGTTTAAGCAGTTCACGTTTGTTTAGCAGTAGTTTGCGTTCGCGTTTGGCAGGGTGGTTTAGATACGAACCAAAGCGATATTCGGCAATATGCATTTCGTTGACATACAATTCTGTGCCACGAAACATGCAGAATGCATCGGATAGGTTTACTTTACCGTCGCGGATAGATTTTATTTCGGTACCCGTCAGTACTATACCGGCCGTATAGGTATCCATAAGGAAGTATTCATATTCGGCTCGTTTGTTGCGTATCTCTATAATGTTTTTTGCTTCCATAATATCACTAAAAATAACAAAGACGTCTCAAAAACGTTGTTTTTTCCTTTTTATTTTGGCAGTGTGGCATAATCTTTTCAAATACCAATACAATAATTTATCTATTTAGTTCTAATATTATTGTTTGATAGCAATCCTATGTTATATGTTCCAATTATTCAGAGCTATAGTTGGAAGTAGTGTAGGTTATGCAAAGTATTGTTTGCCAAAAAGGCATATTACTTGAAAAGTTTTTGTATCTTTGCAACGTTTTTGAAAGATAGGGAGTAATGATATTACGTACTGATAATGTTATAAAAAAATACAAGAAACGTGTTGTGGTAAAGGGCGTTTCGGTTTCGGTAGAACAAGGTGAGATAGTAGGATTGTTAGGCCCCAACGGTGCCGGAAAAACTACTACTTTTTATATGATAGTAGGTATAATCAAGCCTTTTGATGGACATGTTTATCTCGATGATCAGGATATTACTACTATGCCCATGTATCGCAGGGCTCAAAACGGGGTAGGCTACCTGGCGCAGGAAGCATCGGTGTTTAGACACCTATCGGTTGAAAATAATATTATGTCGGTGCTCGAATTTACGCCGCTTACCAAGCAGCAACGTAGGGAAAAACTAGAAAGTTTGCTTGACGAATTTGGTCTTCAGCATATTCGTAAGAGTTTGGGAATACAGCTTTCGGGAGGTGAACGCCGACGCACAGAAATAGCACGGGCGTTGGCTATGGATCCAAAATTTCTATTGCTCGATGAGCCATTTGCCGGAGTTGACCCTATAGCAGTACAAGATATTCAAAGCATAGTTTCGAAGTTGAAAGATAAAAATATAGGTATACTTATAACCGACCATAATGTACATGAAACCCTTTCGATAACGGATCGCGCTTATCTGCTTTTCGAAGGTTCGGTACTTAAGTCGGGTACTCCCGAAGAATTGGCCGCCGACGAGCATGTGCGTAAGGTTTATCTTGGCGATAAGTTTGAATTGAGATAGCAATGTTGGCAATTGCAAACAGTATTATCCCGGTCGAAGCACAGCAAACTTTGAGCCATATAGCCGACTATGTCCAGTTTTCTACAAGCGGCATTACCTTCGAACCTCTATCGGGGCATGTAGATGTGTTTGCCTATTGTACCTCTGATACATTGGTGCTTGCGCCCAATATCCCTCAGTATTATGTTGATTTGTTTGCTCGTAGAGGTGTGAACTATTGTTTTGGAACTACCCCGGTAGGGGAGGATATAGATAGTGTGGTGGCCTACAATGTGGCATCGAACAACAGTGTGGCAGTCCATAATTTCAAGAAAACCGACTTGGTTGTAGCCAATATCATACATGATTTGCAGCATATTGCATGCAAACAATCGTTCTCAAGATGTAGCACATTGTTATTAGTAGATGCCGCTATCACGTCGGACAAAGGGATAGCCAAGGAGTTGACAAATGCCGACATTGATGTTCTATATGTGTCGCCCAACGAAATTATGTTGCCCGGTTATCGTTGTGGATGCTTTGGTGGATGTTGTGGCGTGGTAGAAAACAAGGTGGTGGTGTGTGGTAGTATGGACTTTCACTCCCAAGGAAATGAGATAAGAAACTTCATCGCCAACCATGGATTTCAAATCATAGAATTGGCATATTTGCCGCTTTTGGATGTGGGTAGTATATTCTTTGTAGAAACAGAGAGATAGCATTTGGCAGTGCACAATTTATTTTTTTTCCTCTTATATCAGAAATTTCCCAAAAAAATTTGTACCTTTGCATTCGATTTAGTGGGTCGATATTGCTCGAATATTGTCCCGTAAATATATTCATAAGTTTGATATTCAAAAATATAAATTAAAAGATATGCAAAAGAGTAAAGTAGGCTTAGATTTTACAAAAGTAGAATATGCACGTGGTATAGCCAAAAAAATAGCCGACCAAGTACAAGATTTTGTTGGAAATTATACAACAGTAGCCGTTGAACGTACGCTATGTCGTTTGTTGGGAATAGATGGAGTAGATGCCAACGATGTGCCACTTCCAAACGTAGTGGTTGATGAATTGAAGGGCAAAGGTGTGCTTAACCAAGGTGTGATGTTCTATATTGGTAATGCAATGTTGGAAACCAAGCTTTCAGCACAAGCCATTGCAGAACAAATGGCGGAAGGAAAGTTGGACGTGACCCAGCTACCGCTACACTCTGTTGAAGAGATAAAGAAGGCTTTGCAACCAACTATCGACGCTACAATCGAGCGTATTCGCAACAACCGTTTGCGTCGCGAAAATTATATCAATACTATTGGCGAAGGCTCGAAACCATATTTGTACATCATTGTTGCCACAGGTAATATATACGAAGATGTGATACAAGCTCAAGCCGGAGCACGCCAAGGTGCCGACATCATAGCAGTAATACGTACCACAGGTCAAAGTCTGTTGGACTATGTACCATACGGCGCTACCACCGAAGGATTTGGAGGTACATTTGCCACTCAGGAAAACTTCCGCATTATGCGTAAAGCCTTGGACGAAGTTGGCGAAGAAGTAGGTCGTTACATACGCCTATGCAACTACTGCTCCGGATTATGTATGCCCGAAATAGCAGCTATGGGTGCTTTGGAAGGTTTGGATGTTATGCTTAACGATGCTTTGTATGGCATTTTGTTCCGCGATATCAATATGCAACGTACTCTTATCGACCAATATTTTTCGCGTATAATCAACGGTTTTGCAGGCGTTATTATCAATACCGGTGAGGATAACTACCTTACTACTGCCGATGCTTACGACGAAGCTCATACCGTATTGGCTTCCGACCTTATCAACGAACAGTTGGCTCTTTTGGCCGGTTTGCCCGAAGAACAAATGGGATTGGGTCATGCATTTGAAATGAATCCCGACCTCGAAAATGGATTCTTATATGAGTTGGCTCAAGCTCAAATGCTACGCGAAATATTCCCAAAAGCTCCTTTGAAATACATGCCTCCTACAAAATTTATGACAGGTAACATATTCAAAGGCCATATACAAGATGCCTTGTTCAACATGATTGGTATATGGACAAACCAAGGTTTGCAATTGTTGGGTATGCCTACCGAGGCTATACATACCCCATTTATGAGCGATCGTTACCTTGCCATTGAAAATGCCAAATACATATTCGGCAATATGAAAAACATTGGCGATGAAGTAGAATTCAAAGACGGTGGTATAATCAAAACACGTGTTCAAGAGGTGTTGAACAACGCTACAACATTGCTCGAAAATATGGAAAAAGAAGGACTATTCACTGCACTGGAAAAAGGTATATTTGGCAATGTGAAACGTCCAAAGAATGGCGGTAAAGGTTTGGATGGTGTTACCGAAAAGGGTGCCAACTACTTCAATCCGTTCGTTGACCTTATGAAAGGTAAGAAATAATACAATATTTATTTAGTTGTAAGCCGCTATCTTAACGAAAAAAAGATAGCGGCTTTTTTGTTGCCTATGCCTATCCTTTTTGGGAAAGAGAAGTAGATATTTTTGTAATATACCACTATAAAAGTTCTCGACCACCACAATAAAACTTTCTTTATACCACTATGAAAGTATATCCCAAACCTTGGGACAAATATCCCAAGCTTTGGGACAAATATCCCAAGGCTTGGGATGAATATCCCAAACCTTGGGATATAGAAATACTGTAGGATTGAACAACTTTATTGGTTGGGAGGATAAACTTTTGTAGTAGGTTTTTGATGTTTTATAGCCATGGATTGAAATGTCCACTTATGCATATATTATATATCACCCTATTGGATGTTTGTTACCGGTACGAAAAATAAGTGTTAAAACCTTTTGCCAATCAAAAAATAAGTAGTACTTTTGCAACACAAAAAAGTAAGTCTTCTGATTACGAAATTAAACAATAATGATATGAAAAGACTATTCTTATTGTTATTTACCATTATATGTACAGCTGTATGTTTGGCACAAGAGAGGTTTACCATAGGCGATTTGACCTATGAGGTGATAGATTCGAATAGAGTGGAGGTAGATAGATGTAGCACTTCCGCCACCGCAGTAGTTATCCCCGACTCGGTGCAATTAGCCGGAAAAATCTACACCGTTAGTCGCATTGGGGAATATGCGTTTTCACATTTAAATCGTTTAGTTTCTGTACATATACCCGGTACGGTTACTTCTATTGGAAATTGGGCGTTTAATTCGTCTAGAAATTTGTATTCCATAACCATCCCAAACAGCGTTGATAGCATAGGAATATATGCTTTTGATTTGGTGTATAACGTTATATACAATGGTGCAGCTGTAGGTAGTCCATGGGGAGCATCAAATATGAACGGCTACGTAGAAGATGGATTTGTTTATGTTGATAGCACTAAAACGATTCTGTTGAAATACATAGGTATTGATACAAATATTATAATTTCTAAGAGTGTTACTCGTATTGAGAAGGAAGCGTTTATATCCTGTAAATTTACATCGATTAGTATTCCCGAAACTGTAAAATCTATTGGAATGGGTGCTTTTGCATTTTGTAGGAATTTGACTTCTGTATCACTTCCTAATAGTATTGATACAATTTCGCCCTATTTATTCTATGATTGTGGTTTAAAATCAGTGTCTATTCCTAATAGCGTTACTACGATTTGTGAAAATGCCTTTAGTCTTTGTGGTAATTTAGACTCTATAGTTATTCCTAGCAGTGTTAAAGAAATTGCTCCATATACATTTAATGGGTGTAAAAATTTGGTGTTTATTGATATTCCCAATAGTGTTTCTTTTATCGGAAATGCAGCGTTTTATGGGTGTATTAGCATGTCCACAATTATTATTCCCAATAGTGTTACCTCTATTGGGAATAGTGCGTTTGGGTTGGTAAAGAATATCGTTTATCAAGGTAGTGCAAAGGGTAGCCCTTGGGAGGCATTATGTGTGAATGGATTTGTTGAAAATGAATTTGTTTATTATGATAGTACCAAAGCTGTATTGGCGGGATATGTTGGAAAAGATTCAAATGTTGTTATAGATAATAGTGTTACATCTATTGCAGAAGCAGCCTTCTTGGGAAATGACAGATTATCCTCTGTTTCGATACCCTATGGCGTTACATTTATTGGAAATAAAGCTTTTTTCAATTGCGATTGTTTAACTATGATAGATATTCCCAACAGTGTTACTATCATTGGAGAGGAAGCATTCTCTTACTGTAATAGTTTAACCTCCGTTGTTATTCCCGATGGAGTGACTACGATAGGAGATTATGCGTTTTCCGTATGTCGGAATTTGTCGTCATTTACTATTTCAAGCACCGTTGTTTCTATAGGAAAGTCTGTATTTTCCGATTGTGACAGTTTGAAAGAACTCATTTCGTATGCAACCAATCCTCCCACAATTGCTGATAAAGTATTTAAATATATACCCAACGCCGCCACCCTCCAAGTTCCACGCGGCAGCCTGGAGAGGTACAAAGCTTCCGATTGGAACAAGTACTTTGAAGGAAGAATCGTTGAAATTGAATAGTTATGAAAAACAAGTATTATTTGCTAATAATAAGCGTATTTTTGTCATGTTCGAAGCAAAAGACAGAGTATTCTTTTCCATTGTCAGAAAAGGTTACACTAGAAATAAGCAAAGAAAGAGAAAACAACCTAATAACTTTACAGTTGAATGTCGATGGGAAAATCTCATCTATTCATGGTGAAGCTAACACAGATTTTTGTTGTGTAAACGACAGAGTCAATATCATTTATCCTGCAATGTTTTCGCTCTACGATACTGCTTATTATATACCAACATGTATAATAAACTCGCACTATGGAGCTTGCAAGTATTATATAGTATACAAGATTTCTGATTTTTTGTGGGATATATACATTATACCATTCGATGACGTAAGCATAGAAGATATAGACAACAATGGTATTATGGAAATACTAGAATATAAGAACAATGGCGACACATTAATGTATTCCTTTTATGATGGTACACTTGTGCCATATCAATGTGCAAAAAAAATATATTTCAACGATACCACAAGTATTTATACAATAAACAACAATCTTAAAACGAACAATTTTCCAATAAGGGTAACAGAAGTAAAATCGGAAACTGAACGCACGATAAATCTAATATTCGAATCGGATACAAACAAAATAGAAATCGAAAACATATACGACAATTTAGAATCAGTAATAGAATTTACTGCGAATAACAATATATATTATCTATGTTTGTTCTATGCTTATGCAGGTTTCGACTATTTTTATTTGTTCGATACACAGAAAGGTAAAGTTAATATATCGGGACATTTCAATTTTGGACAAGACAGTAGTTACGATTTTATATATCATAGCCTTGATATGAAAGGTTATATAAGTGTTGCAATACATTCTGCCAAACGAATAGACATCATTAAGTTATATGAATATGAATAAAATGCAAATAATGCCACAAATAGCCTGGAGAGATACAAAGCCTCCGATTGGAACAAGTACTTTGAAGGAAGAATCGTTGAAATAGAATAATAGTGTATATATATAATATAGTATAGATATGAAGAGAATAATATTAAGCATAGTAGCAGTAGTGGTGCTTATTGTTGTAATGATTAGCTGTGAAACCAACACCCA
>JAFWBF010000202.1 GCA_017507285.1 Bacteroidales bacterium
CCTTAGCATTAGCTCTTTCGAGCGATAGCAACATCAACGAAGTCAACAACGTAAAGCACGCAAAAGGTTCAAAGAATATTCTTCTATAATCCCGAAACGGGGAATTTTTAGAAGTTGCCTTAATGGTGGGGGTAAATTGATTTTTCCCCACGGTAAAATCAGTTTACCCCCGCCATATTTTATAAACAAGGCGTAAATATTGAAAACTCACACCCTATTATTCAATCTTTTTTTTAATATTTCAACATTCTGGATTTAACTTTTCAAGAAACTACTCGCATGCAAGCAAAAGGCACAGAATATTATTTTCTAGTTTTAGAATAATCGAGGCAAATGAAATTATGAACTGAAATTTATATGATAATTCAAAAAAATCTCGTACTTTTGCAAGCCAAAGATAATAAAAACACAATCAGTGAAAAAGATACTTTTAATATTGTTATTTAGCATATTATCGTCGATTGGATATTGTCAGAAATTTATAGAATATCAGTCGGGAATGGGTAGTCGCGATGCCGAAAAACCCGATATATGGGTATTATACAAGCAGGTTCATGGCACCCACGAAGGCATGGATTTGTATTCCGATTCGGCCCATTACGACACCAAACTTAACGACTTTACAGCTTTTAGAAATATAAAAATAGTGCTTACCGACACCACAACCATATATGGCGATAAGCTGTTTTACAACGGCAACACGCGAATTGTGGAAATATGGGGAAAAGAAGTAGTATTTATCGACGGCGACACACGCCTTGTTACCACCCATTTGGTATACGACCGAAACAGCAGTACCGCCAGCTATACAGCAGGTGCCGTTACTACCAACAAGGAAAATAAACTTGTAAGTGTGAAAGGTTTTTATTTTTCAAACACAAAAGAATTTCATGTGTTTGACAGTGTTGTATTGTCCGACACTGCTAGTATGATAATTACCGACACCCTACATTACAACACCAATACCAACATAGCGTTTTTTACAACCCCTACATATATATATAGCGACAGTACAACTATATATAGCGAAAACGGATGGTACAACACCGGCAACGAAAAAGCTCATTCAGACAAAGCTACATCCATAACAAGCAAGGAGCAAAAACTTACATGCGACACTTTGGACTACGACAAGAAAAGGATGACAAGTATAGCCCGCCACAATGTAGCAATATCGGACAGCGTAAACAACCTTACGATAATAGGACACTACGCCTACAGCAACGAACGTATACACCACATGTTTATAACCGATAGTGCTACCGCTATATTTGTTGATAAAAAAGATTCGCTACATCTGCATTCCGACACATTGTTTGCCACCACAAGCCACGGCAACAACTTCGAAACCATGGCTGCATACCATCATGTAAAGTTTTTTCGCAACGATATCCAAGGTAGTTGCGACTCTATCTTCTACAACATTCCCGATTCGATAATAACAATGTACTACGACCCTGTGATGTGGAGCGACGAAAACCAATTTACAGCCGACACCATTGTGATGATGTTAGACACATCGGGAATAAAGGAAATACACCTCAAAGGCAACGCTTTTATAATACAGCAAGTTGACATAAATAAGTACAACCAGATAAACGGCAAAACGGCAATAGTATACCTCGACGGAAGAAACCCAATATACTGCGACATTATTGGCAACGCCCAATCCATATACTACCTTACGGAAGAACAAGATGATGGAACAGAAGCTCTATTAGGGGTAAACATAGGCATAGGTTCGGGAATAAGAATATATTTCAACGAAAACCGCGAACCGTCCAGAATTGTTACATACACAAACCCCGACATGACAACGTATCCTATCAAAGACCTGCCCGAAGAAAAGAAAACTCTGAAAGGTTTCAAATGGTGTCATGACAAACGACCGTTGCATGTCAATGACATATATAAGCACAACAAATAGCAGTAAAAAACTGACATTATGTCAGAGCAACACACTTTGGCAAACTTTTTGAGACATGATAAAGAAGATAAAAAATATATTGAAAACATATAACACAACAAATATGAAACCCGAAAATACCAATACAAAAGATACAGAAAAAGTAGAAAACATCAACGAGAGTACCGAAGAAACTACCGAACAACAAAACACTAAAGATACCAAAGCCGGCAAGAAAAAAGAAAGCAAGGACGACAAACTACAAGAAATGGGCGAAAAAATGGCCGAGCTAAACGACAAATATCTAAGACTATATTCGGAGTTTGAAAACTACAGAAAACGCACAAACCAAGAAAAAGCCGACCTTATAAAATACGGTAGCGAAGAAATGATAAAGGCAATCTTGCCCGTAGTGGACGACTACGAAAGGGCTATACAAGCCTTTGACCAAAACGACGATGCAGCAGCTTTGAAAGAAGGTGTAGTGCTAATATACAACAAACTTATAAACACCCTTTCGCAAAAAGGACTGAAAGCTATAGAAGCCAAAGGCGAAAAGTTTGATGAAAACCTACACGAAGCAGTAGCCCAATTCCCTGCCACTGACGAAGAACAAAAAGGCAAAGTTATAGACGAAGTACTGAAAGGCTACTACCTACACGACAAGGTGATACGATATGCCAAAGTAGTAGTGGCAATATAAAAACAATTTACAATCCGAAAAAAACGACTGATGGCTGTTCATTTATGGATAACTTTAAACCGTCAGCCAAAAATATAAGATAACATTAGAGATGGCAAAAAGAGATTATTACGAAGTACTGGGGGTATCTAAAACAGCTACTGCCGATGAGATGAAGAAAGCTTATCGCAAATTGGCTCTTAAATACCACCCTGATAAAAACCCGGGCGACAAAGAGGCTGAGGAAAAATTCAAAGAAGCTGCTGAGGCTTACGACGTATTGTCGAACCCGGATAAGAAGGCTCGATACGACCAATTTGGCCATGCCGGAGTGGACGGACAAGGCGGTTTTGGTGGCACCGGCGGAATGAGCATGGACGACATCTTTTCGCAATTTGGCGATATATTTGGAAGTTTCTTTGGCGGTGGTGGCGGATTCCGTGGCTTTGGAGGTGCTTCGGGTGGCGGACGACGACATGTACAAAAAGGTAGCAACCTAAGAATAAAGGTAAAGCTTACCCTGGAAGAAATAGAAAAAGGCGCCGAGAAAAAGATAAAAGTAAACAAATATGTACCCTGTAAAGCCTGCAACGGTACAGGATCGAAAAACAACAACTTCGAAACCTGCCCCACCTGCCATGGTAGCGGTATGGTTACACAAATGACACGAACCATATTGGGAACAATGCAAACACAAAGTGTATGCCCCAATTGTGGCGGAGAAGGCAAGATAATAAAAGACAAATGTACCGAATGCCACGGCGACGGAATAGTGAAAGCCGAAGAAGTTATAACAATAAATATTCCTGCCGGTGTATATGACGGCATGCAACTGTCAATGACTGGCAAGGGAAATGCTGCTCCAAGAGGTGGTATAAACGGCGACCTTATAATACTGATAGAAGAAATACCTCACGAACTTTTCGAACGCCAGGAAAACAACCTTTACCATAATACCTTTATAACCTTTGCCGATGCTGCCATGGGGGCAAGTATTGAAGTACCCACACTGAACGGAAAGGTAAGAATAAAGATAGAGCAAGGTACACCAAGCGGAAAGATACTAAGACTGAAAGGTAAAGGCCTTCCGGACATAAACGGATATGGACGCGGCGACCTATTGGTAAACGTAAACGTGTGGGTGCCAAAAAGCCTTACCAAAGAAGAACGCGAACTACTGGAAAAACTTTCAAAAAGTCCAAACTTCCAGCCTAATCCTACCAAACAGGAAAAAGGTTTCTTCGACAAGATGAAAGATTTGTTCAACTAAAATACATTAAAGGCAACTACCGCTGGTGTTGCCTTTTTTTTAATTTCCTCACCCCCTACTCCTACACATCCAAACCATAACCCATATAAGTTAGACTACAAAAGTGCCATAGTTTCAACCCAAAACTCCCATGGTTTTGTCCCCTAAGTATGGGAGTTTTGATAGCTAAACCACATAGTTGTAAAACGCATCTACGGCGATTGAAAAAACATATATCCTAAATGACTAAACCGCCATAAATGCATAGATGATGTACACTTCGTATCCCACCTAATCAGATGGTCGATTTACAAATCGTTGCTAAAATAATCATATATGCCATACAGGCAATTTTCAAATCGCCTATACCTAAATTACTTATACCATTATTGGAATTGATAACAACGATAGGGAGACGATTTGCAAATCGTTTCTACATATCTACCCACAAAAAATATCAGAAAAATTTATTGTTTATTTCAAAAATATGTGTATCTTTGCACCGTCAAATCTGTATGAATATTTATATCAAAATAGTAATTATATGAGAAAAAGATTTTTAGCATTAGCATTAGCAGTATTGGCTGTATTACCAACTGCATGGGCATACGACTTTAGTGCCACAAGCCCAAGCGGACACACATTGTACTACGAAATAATTAGCGGAACTACCAATGTAGGAGTCGTAAGACCGGGAACCAACAGTACTTACAACAATTATGTTACAGGAAATGTAGTTATACCGGACACAGTAATATACAATGGAGTTACTTATAATGTAACAGAATTAAAAACTCTCAACAATAATCTCACTTCCGGCACTTTTGGCAATTGTACTTATATAACCTCTGTAACAATTCCCAATTCGGTTACTATTATTGGAAATTATGCTTTTTACGGTTGTAGCGGTTTAACCTCCATTACTATTTCTAATAGTGTTACATCTATTGGAAATAGTGTTTTCTGGGGTTGTAGCAGTTTGACTTCTGTTAATATTCCTAATTCGGTTACGTATATTGGAAGTGCTGCTTTTTTTAATTGTAGCAGTTTGACTTCTGTTAATATTCCTAATTCGGTTACGTATATTAGATCTTCGACTTTCGGTGGTTGTACTAGTTTAACCTCGGTTACTATTCCTAATAGTGTTACTTCTATTGGACAAGCTGCTTTCAGCAGTTGTAGCGGTTTAACCTCCGTAACTATTCCTAATAGTGTTACTTCTATTGGATA